>CAMFNC010000001.1 GCA_945965245.1 uncultured Porphyromonas sp.
TATCGGCACTCTGGCTGTGCAAGCCGAAAAAGAGGGATATCGCGTGATGATGGTAACGACCGATAAAGACTATGCTCAGCTGGTGACTCCCTCCCGCATTATCCTGCGCCCTGCCAACGGAGGAGGATATGAGGAAATGGGTGTAGACGAAGTGCGCCACAAATTCGGTTTGCAAAGCCCCGAACAAATGATTGACTATCTGGGCTTGGTGGGCGATAGTGCCGACAATATCCCCGGATGCAAGGGCATAGGTCCCAAAGGTGCCGAAAAGCTGCTAAGTGAATACGGCACCATAGACAATCTGCTGGTGCATGCCGAAGAAATAGCCGGAGCCAACGGTAAGAAAATCCGCGAACATGTGGAAGAAATCCGTATGAGTCGCTATTTGGCCAAAATCTGTACCCACGTACCGGTACAGTTTGATGCCGAGCTATATCGGCGCGAAACTCCCGATGCAGCTGCCATCCAATCCCTTTTTGAGGAATTGCAATTTCGCACCCTGCTCAAACGTGTGCTATCCGATGCAGGAAACACCATCATGCAGACCGGCGATGCCGAGCCGATTATGGATGACTTATTCGCTCCGCAAATCTCTGTATCTCAACTTTCTAATCAAACAGCATCGGAAGCATCGGCTGCCACACTTATTCCCACCTCCCTGCATTCCTTGGCAGCTACGCCTCATGAATATCGTTTGGTGGAAACCGAGACCGAGCGTCGCTGGCTGGCAGACAGATTACTACGCGCCCATGTGGTGGCTTTCGACACCGAAACCACTCACGTAGATGCCTTGAAAGCAGAACTCGTGGCCATCTCCTTTGCCATCGATCCGCATGAGGCCTATTGCATGCCTCTTGATGCCCAGCGCAATGAATGTATGCGGCAGTTGGATCCTTTCCGTGCCGTGCTGGAAAGTCCGGATATCCTCAAGGTGGGTCAAAATATCAAATATGATATGCAGGTGCTTTTCCAATATGGTATGGAGGTACAAGCTCCCATGTTCGACACCATGCTGGCGCACTATCTACTCTGGCCGGATAGGCGTCACAATATGGACTTGATGGCCGAGCAACTGCTGGGCTACCGCACCATGACGTTTGAAACACTCACGGCAGGCCTGCCACTGCTTCCCAACCAATCTCCGAACTTACGTGCCGCAGATCCTCGTACCTTATGTGATTATGCGGCCGAAGATGCCGATGTGACCCTGCAAATGTATCTGCACATGGAGCCGATGCTGCGCCAAGACAATCTGATGGAGCTGATGATGCAGGTGGAGATGCCGCTGGTGCCGGTGCTTTGCAGCATGGAACGAGGCGGAGTGCGACTGGATACCCGGATATTGAGTCGCATAGAAAATGATTTGGAGCAAGAATTGGTTCACCTCGAAAACGAAATCTACCGGTTGGCCGAGAAAACATTCAACATCAACAGTAGTCGTCAAGTGGGCGAGATACTCTTCGACAATCTGAAGATTGCCGAGAAACCTCGCAAAACGAAAAACGGCAGTTACAGCACCTCCGAAGAAGTGCTGGAACAATTGGCCGGAGCACACCCCATCGTGCCCCTGATTTTGGATTACCGCGGCACCAAAAAGCTACTCAGCACCTATCTGCAGCCCATGCCCGACATGCTTTATCCTGACGGCAGGCTCCACGGCAGTTTCAACCAGGCGGTGGCTGCCACCGGACGACTTTCGGGCAGCAATCCCAATTTGCAAAACATTCCCATCCGCACCGAACAGGGCAGACGCATCCGCGAGGCTTTTGTTCCAGACAATGCCGATTGCCTTTTCCTCAGTGCAGACTATTCACAGATTGAACTGCGCCTGATGGCACACCTGAGCCAAGATGAAGAGATGATAGCCGACTTCATGGCCGGTCACGATATACACGCCGCCACTGCCGCCAAGATCTTCCACGTACCACTGAACGAGGTTACTGCCGAAATGCGCAGGCAGGCCAAAACCGCCAACTTCGGCATCATCTACGGCATCAGTGCATTCGGTCTGGCACAGCGGCTCACCATATCACGTACCCAAGCGGCGGAACTCATCAAGGGCTACTTTGCCACCTATCCCGGCGTAAAAGCTTATATGGATAAGGCTATCGAGGAGGGGCGTGAACGCGGCTATGTGACCACATTGATGGGTCGCCGCCGCTATTTGGATGGCATACGAAGCGCCAACAGCGTGGTGCGAGGCAATGCCGAACGCAACGCCATCAATGCCCCCATCCAAGGCACGGCTGCCGACATCATCAAAATGGCCATGAACCGCATCTACCATCGCATGCGTCAGGATGGGATGAAAAGCCGACTTATCCTACAAGTACATGATGAACTCAACTTCAATGTCCTGCCCGAAGAGTTGGAGCAAATGAAAGTTATCGTGCGCAGTGGCATGGAGGACGCCCTGCCCGGCCTCCGCGTACCGCTCATTGCCGAAATAGGTGTGGGGAAAAACTGGCTGGAAGCGCACTGAGCACTTTCCTAAATAAAGAGTAGGGGCTGTATCGGAACAATAGTTTCGGTGCAGCCCTTTGTTTTATAATGTGTATGTAGTTTACGGAAAAAAGTCTAACACGAATTGATTTCATTTTATATATAAAACACGTGCAATTTGTGCATAAATTAATTTCATTTTATGCATAAAATTTTGATACCATCCGAAACGTATGGTGGCTATGCCCTGAAATTGCACGTTTTTCATGAAAATGTGTATTTTTACAGTAAAATAGTATCAGAAAAAGAAGCAAAACTTTTAGCTTATGAAATTATTGCAATCCAAGTTGGCGCAATATACAGCACCACAAGAAGCTCAACTTGCCGGCATCTACCCTTATTTCCGGTGTATAGAAAGTGAACAGGATACCTGTGTGGTTATCAACGGACGAAAAGTACTAATGTTTGGGTCGAATGCTTATTTGGGGCTGACCAATCACCCCAAAGTAATAGACGCCGCCGTAAAAGCCACACAAAAGTATGGCACGGGGTGTGGCGGCAGCCGTTTTCTGAATGGAACATTAGACATTCATATGGCTTTAGAGAAAAAATTGGCGGACTTTGTGGGCAAAGAGGAAGCTATCATCTTTTCTACCGGTTTTCAAGTAAATTTGGGTGTGGCTTCCTGTCTAACAGGGCGCGAAGATTATATTATTTGGGACGAATTGAACCATGCTTCCATTATCGACGGCATGAGGCTTTCCATTGGGTACAAACTGAAATATCGGCACAACGATATGCAGGCGTTGGAGCGGAGATTGAAACAATGTGAACCCGATAAAGTGAAATTAATCGTTTTGGATGGAGTCTTTAGCATGGAGGGCGACTTGTGTAATCTGCCCGAAGTGGTATCTCTGGCAGAATACTACGGAGCTTCCATCATGGTGGATGAGGCTCACGGCTTAGGTGTGGTGGGAGATCACGGACGGGGAGTATGCAATCATTTCGGAATGACTCCGTATGTGGATTTAATCATGGGCACATTCAGCAAATCGCTGGCATCGCTTGGTGGTTTTGTGGCGGGCGATAAAG
>CAMFNC010000002.1 GCA_945965245.1 uncultured Porphyromonas sp.
GAGCGGAAGACGGGGCTCAAACCCGCGACCCTCAGCTTGGAAGGCTAATGCTCTATCAACTGAGCTACTTCCGCAAACTTAAATCTTCTATCGTAATCAACCGTGGGCAGTGATGGATTCGAACCACCGAAGGCGAAAGCCAGCTGAGTTACAGTCAGCCCCATTTGGCCACTCTGGTAACTGCCCTTCCGAGTTGTTTCCCTTTAGAATTGGTGCAAAGATATAAATTTATTTGGAATTATCCAAATTGCACATCTTCAAAACGGCTTCTGCGGCTTCACTTCCTTTATTTCCAAGGCGTCCACCGGCTCTTTCTAAGGCTTGCTCCATATTGTCGGTGGTCAGAACGCCGAAGATAACCGGTTTCTGAATTAAGTCTATGCCCATTTGAGGATAGCACTCCTGCGGCAAAATACCGGTATTCAGTTGGGTAATACCCATGGTTACTCCTTGGCTGATGAAGTCGAAGTGAGGCGTATCGCCACGAACAATGCAACCGATGGCAATCACGGCGTCAATCTTTTTTTGGCGCATCAGACGAGCACAAGCATTTGTCAGTTCAAATGCTCCGGGCACCTGCCATACGGTAATGTTTTGACTATTCACTCCGTGGCGAATTAAGGTTTCAATAGCCCCTTCCATTAGGGCATGAGTCACCTGTCCGTTCCATTCTGCCACGGCAATGCCGATGTGCAGAGATTTTCCGTTGTTGGGAGTGGTGGTGTCGAAAGGGTTGGTTTCGGTCAGTCTTGCTTCCGTTGCCATATTTTGGGATGATAATATCGTAAAAGATTACTTACCGGCGGTTGTGGCGCGGATAATTTCGGCTTCTACCAGAGTGGCTTCGGGAGCCATGTAGTATTGAGTTTTGATTTTATTGTAAATCTCAAGTGCTTTTTTGTAATCACCCATTTTTTCGTAAACATGACCGGCTTTGAGCAGGCAACCCGGTGATACGGCTTCGTTATTGGCCATATCGGCAGCTTTGGTGAAAGCACTAATGGCTTCTTGGAATTTATCCAACTGTACGTAGCAGTCGCCCATCAAACGCATAATGGAGGGTGCCACCACATTTTCTTTGGATTGGAATTTCTTCAGATGCTCCAAGGCTTCGTTGTATTTACCCATATCGAAGTAGCAGATGCCTGCATATGCTTCCGCCAGATTACCGGCATCAGAGCTGCCGTATTTATTGATGATTTCGAGCAAACCGGCATTGCTTACACCCGTACCGTTCAGTGCAAGGCTGTCCTGACTCATTATGAATTTATCTTCTGCCACATACATCTTTTCGGAGGCTTTTTCTTCACGAGGTTTTTGCACGAAGTGTCTGTAGGCGAAGAAACCGGCTACGATTGCAATCACGATGAGAACTGCAATGATGATTTTGTTGATGTTTTTTTCTACGAACTGTTCGGATTTAGAAACGATCTCGTCCGTATTAGAAGGAACGTTTTTTAAGTTTTTGTCTGCCATATTGCGTTAATTATTGTTTATCTTAATAGGTGGAGCAAAGGTAATACTTTTCCTTTGTTTTTGCCGCCAAACAGTGCAGTTTCTATTTCTTTTTCAATATGATTTCGGCACGATGAAGTGCAGCATGAATATCCGGACATATATCTTCGTCTGAAAGTTGATTGTTTATCCCTCCCGAAATCAAAGTCTGCCTTACCGATTCGTTTACACCCGATAGGATAATATGGATATGTTCGTCATGCGACATCTGAATGAGCGATACCAAGTTATTGATACCCGTGGAATCCATAAAAGGCACCTTACGCATACGTATGATGCGTATTTCGGGAGTGTGTCCCACTTGGCGTATCACCTCATTGAACTTATTGGCTATACCAAAGAAATACGGTCCTTCTATTTCATATACATCCACCTGTTTGGGCACCGTGAGATGCTCTGCCGCATGTACTTCTGCGCCTGCGGTCAGGTCTATTTTATCCGTGAATACCGATATGCGGGTGCTCTCTGTGACACGTTTGAGCAGGATGACCATGGCCAGCAGCATACCCACTTCGATGGCGATGGTCAAATCCAAAAAGACCGTCAGCAGAAAAGTAATCAGCAGAATGGCCACATCGCTTTTGGGGTGGCGCAGCAGTTTGCGGCAGGTGCGCAAGTTGCTCATATTATAGGCCACTACTACCAGCACACCGGCTAGGCAGGCCATCGGGATATGTTTGGTGAGCGGAGATAAGAACAGAAGAATAAGCAACAAGATCACAGCATGGATGATGCCGGCCACAGGCGTTTTGCCTCCATTGTTGATATTGGTCATGGTGCGGGCTATGGCTCCGGTTACAGGGATACCACCGAAGAACGGTACCACCATGTTGGCAAATCCCTGAGCTATCAATTCGGTATTGGAGTCATGCTGTTCGCCGATAACCCCGTCTGCCACCGATGCCGAGAGCAAAGACTCAATGGCAGCAAGCATGGCTATGGTGAATGCCGGAGGCAGCAATAGGCGCACGGACTCGAAGCTCAGCCCTATATGCTGCGGCTTGGGCAGGGTGGCGGATATACTGAAACGGTCGCCGATGGTTTCTATGTCGGTCACTCCACCGTAAGTGCGTAGCAGATATACAGCCATAGTCATCACGATGATGGCTATGAGTGAACCGGGTATTTTTTTACTGAAATGAGGTGTGAATACAATAATCAGCACGCTGAGCAGGCTCACCCCCAAAGCCCAATAGTTAATGGCATGGAGGTTCATGAAGTAGGTTACCCATTTGGAGGCAAAATCTCCCGGCAACTCGTCTATGTGCATCCCCAAGAAATCGGGTATCTGTGTGGTGAAAATGGTCAGACCGATACCGGCGGTAAATCCCACGATAATGGGATAGGGGATAAATTTGATAATGGTACCGGCTTTCAGAAATCCCATCATCAAGAGCAATATGCCGGCAATAAATGTGGCTACCGCCAATCCCTGTAAGCCGAACGACTCGATGATGCCATACACAATAATAATAAAGGCACCGGTGGGGCCTCCAATTTGCACACTACTACCACCCAATGCCGAAACGATGAAACCGCCGATGATGGCTGTGATCAGCCCCCTTTCGGGGCTTACTCCCGAAGCTATACCAAAAGCGATGGCGAGAGGCAAAGCCACGATACCGACAATGATGCCGGCCATCAGGTCTTTATAAAAATGGCTGAGAGAATAACCCTTGAACGATTGCAAAAGGCGAGGCGCAAAAGCGAGTGGACGCATATTCGTAATCAGATTGAATAAGAGAGATTATTGATTGGCATTGAATTCATGCCTCTTGTGAGGCGATGCAAAGGTAGCCCTTTATTTCCGTATAGTTGTCATGCAAAATCTGTATACATAACTCTTTAATTTATAGATGCCGAATTTTTATGCATAAAATGAAATTTTTTATGTATAAAACGCACGCAATTTATGCATAAAATGAAATCAATTTGTGTACAAATTTTTGGGTGGCTGTTTTCCGATGAATTTTCGAGGGATTATAAAACGGAGATACCGCATAAAACAAGTTTATGCGGTATCTCTCAGGCAGAAAATAAAATCAGTGAAAAAGTCG
>CAMFNC010000003.1 GCA_945965245.1 uncultured Porphyromonas sp.
CGCCGAAAACGGAGTAATCGAGCCACAGCCGCAAAACGAATAACCATGCTCCATGCAGCCGATTACCAACCCTTGCCACGCTACGCCATTTTGGTGGCAGGTGGCAAGGGTTGCCGCATGGGGGCGGATATCCCCAAACAATTTCTGCCCGTGGGCGGATGGCCGGTGCTGATGCACACGCTGCGTCGCTGGCTACCACTCTGCCAAACCTGCGTATTGGTGCTGCCCAAAGACCATCATGCTTATTGGCAGGAGCTGTGCCATCGGTATCGGTTCCAAGCCGATTATCTGCTGGCTACCGGAGGAGACACTCGATTCCAATCTGTGCAGAATGGGCTGGCAGCCTTACCGGCCGAAGAAGGATTGGTGGCGGTGCATGACGGTGTGCGTCCGCTGGTGTCTGCCGAAACCATCGAATGCTGCTTCGACGCTGCTGCACAGCATGCCGCAGCCGTGCCGGTAATGCCTCCGGTGGAAAGCCTGCGCCACACTTGCGCCGACGGCAGAAGCCATGCCGTGCCTCGCAGCGAATATGCTATGGTACAGACTCCGCAGACGTTCGATTTGGCTCTGCTGCGCGAGGCTTACACCCGGCCTTATCAAGAAAGTTTCACGGATGATGCCTCGGTCTTTGAGGCGGCATTCCCTCATCACAGCGTACAGATGGTGCTGGGCAACGTAGAAAATATCAAACTAACCACTCCCATCGACCTCCGGCTGGCTGAAATCTATCTGAGCGAACAACGCTGATTTCCTTTCTACACTATGCAAACCGCTCCGCAACCTGCATCCGTCTGGCTGACCCGCATCTCGCATCTTCCGGGAGTGGGTATCAAACGTGCTGCCGTTTTGGAGGCTGATCTGGACATCGCCACCTATCTGGATTTAATCCATAACTTTCCTTATAAATATGTGGATAGAAGTCGCATCTATCGGATTTGCGAACTGCGGACGGGAATGCAATATGTGCAACTGATGGGCATCATACGTGGTATGGAGCAAGTGGGCACAGGGCGCAAACGCAGGCTCAAAGCCATACTGACGGATCAAACCGGAAGTGTGGAATTGGTTTGGTTTCGGGATATTGCACGCATCCAAAACATGATTACCGAAGGGCGTCAGTATTTGGTTTTCGGCAAACCTACTCTATTCAACGGTGTCTTCAACATTGCCCACCCCGAACTGGACCATTCGGAGCAAGTTCAAACCCTTACCGACGGTTTTCTGCCCATGTATACCATCACGGAGGGGATGAAACGTGCGGGCATCACCCAACGCGTCATGCGCTCCATCATGTCCGGCATGATGCAGATGCTCTACTCGCAGCTATACGAAACCTTGCCCCCCGAAATCACAAATCACTATCAACTTATCAGTTATTCCGATGCCATCCACCACATTCATTTTCCGCCGAACGAGCAACTGCTGGAGCAAGCCCGGCGAAGATTGAAATTCGAGGAACTGTTTTTCCTCCAACTCAAACTGCAAACGCTCAAAGTGCGCCGCAAAAATCTATTCAGCGGCTATCCCTTTCCCATGGTGGGGCATTACTTCAATACTTTCTACAAAAATCATCTGCCTTTCGACCTTACCGATGCCCAAAAACGAGTCATCCGCGAGATACGAACCGACATGAACACAGGGCGGCAGATGAACCGTTTGGTACAAGGCGATGTGGGCAGCGGCAAGACATTAGTGGCTCTTATGTGCATGCTACTGGCTGTGGACAATGGTTACCAAGCCTGCCTGATGGCACCCACGGAAATCCTGGCACGTCAGCACCACAAGAACCTCAATTGGATGCTGGCTCCATTGGGCATCGAAGTCGGTTTGCTGGTGGGCAGCAGCCGCACCACCGAACGCCGCGAGCTGATGCCAGCTTTGGCCAACGGAGAATGCCACATGGTGGTGGGCACGCATGCACTGATAGAAGAGAATGTGCGGTTTCACCGATTGGGATTGGCTGTGATAGACGAGCAGCACCGATTTGGTGTGGCTCAACGTGCACGGCTCTGGCAGAAAGGAGTCCAAACGCCTCCGCACATCCTTATCATGAGTGCCACACCCATCCCGCGCACGCTGGCCATGACACTCTATGGCGACCTTGATATTTCGGTAATAGACCAGCTCCCTCCCGGACGCAAACCCGTCCACACTTACCATCACTTCGATAACCAGATGGCACCCGTCTACCAATTCATCCGCCGTCAGGTGGAGGCCGGACACCAAGCCTATGTGGTCTATCCCATGATTAACGAACGGGAAGACATCAAAAGCGTGGAGGAAGGCTACAACACTTTTGTGGATGTGCTGCCGGACATCCCCGTGACTTGGGTACACGGTCGATTATCGGCTGCCGACAAGGATGCCCGAATGCAGCGTTTTGCCGCCGGAGAAATCAAAGTGATGCTGGCCACCACCGTGATCGAGGTGGGTGTGGACGTGCCCAATGCCACGCTGATGATTATCGAAGGAGCGGAGCGTTTCGGGCTTTCGCAGCTCCACCAATTGCGTGGCAGAGTAGGTCGGGGAGCAGACGAGAGCTACTGCATCCTCATAACCGGAATCAATCTATCCGAAGAAAGTCGCCGACGCATGGAAATCATGGTGGATACCAACGATGGCTTCGTCATTGCCGAAGAGGATATGAAGTTGCGTGGGTTTGGCGAGCTGGAGGGCACACGGCAGAGCGGACGGCTCATGACGCTGCGCATAGCTAATCCCTCCACAGACAGCGGACTGGTGCAGCTCACTCGCGAGATAACCGAACACATCT
The DNA here is from genome assembly GCA_945965245.1 of uncultured Porphyromonas sp. Taxonomy (GTDB): domain Bacteria; phylum Bacteroidota; class Bacteroidia; order Bacteroidales; family Porphyromonadaceae; genus Porphyromonas. The sequence goes on from CAMFNC010000003.1 coordinate 2,777, forward strand.
TTGCCCAAGACCCTGAACTGGCATCCGAACATTACAGACCACTACACGACCGACTAAACCTACTTTTCTCCAAAGACGTGGATTGGGGTGCCATTTCTTAGCTTTTTCCATCGAAAAACAAGCTTTTGAGGCTGTTTTTGTTTCATTTCAGAAGAAGAATTGTATATTTGTGACGATTTCAATGAAACTGCGCTTAAACGTGGACGGATTTGTCAATGCTTGCAACCACGAGAAAAAATGCTAAAACTTGTCTTACAGGCTTACCACCCATATTTCCCACAAAAAGGGCATTTGATTTTCACAACTTCGGTAAGCTCGGTTTTCCAAGTTTTTCATTTCACGCTTCTCCATCGGTATGCGCATGATCGCACGCATAAATCGTATCCGCCCAAGCGCAATTGTACAATTATCATCAAACAAAAGGAGAAATAAAATGAGTTACCTTTTCACTTCAGAATCCGTATCCGAAGGGCACCCCGATAAAGTGGCTGACCAGATTTCGGATGCCATCTTGGACCGCTTCATGGCATTGGATGCCGATAGCAAAGTTGCTGTGGAAACCCTCGTAACCACTGGTCAGGTGGTATTGGCAGGCGAGGTCAATAGCAATGCCTATGTAGATTTGCAGGATGCGGCACGCACCGTTATCCGCCGCATCGGCTATACCCGCCCCGAGCTGGGCTTCGATGCCGACAGTTGTGGCATCCTGACCGGCATCCACGGCCAAAGCCCCGACATCAACCGCGGTGTGGAGCGCACCAATCGTGAAGACCAGGGAGCCGGCGACCAAGGCATGATGTTCGGTTATGCCACACGCGAAACCCCCAATTACATGCCACTGCCCATCGATTTGGCACACGCCCTATTGCAGGAATTGGCATCCATCCGCAAAAACGAACCGGAGCTGATGCCCTATCTGCGTCCCGATGCCAAAAGTCAGGTAACGGTAGAATATGATGACAACGGCAAACCCGTGCGCATAGACACCATCGTTATCAGCACACAGCACGATGAATTGGAACGTCCTGCCAATGATACTCCCGAAGCTGCCGCTGCCGCCGACGAAAAGATGCGCTGCCGCATTGAAGGGGACGTACGCCGCATCCTATTACCTCGTGTGCGTGACAGCTACAATAAACGTGTGGCCAATCTCTTCGACGATAACTTCAAACTCTATGTCAATCCCACCGGCAAATTCGTAATCGGCGGTCCTCACGGTGATACCGGACTCACCGGGCGCAAAATCATTGTGGATACCTATGGCGGCAAAGCCAGCCACGGTGGTGGAGCTTTCAGTGGCAAAGACCCCAGTAAAGTGGATCGGTCGGCAGCTTATGCCGCACGTCATATAGCCAAAAACATGGTGGCTGCCGGTGTGGCAGACGAAATGCTGGTGCAACTGAGCTATGCCATTGGCGTGGCCAAGCCCATCAACATTTTTATTAATACCCACGGTACGGCACACGTATCACTGACAGATAGCGAAATAGCCGACCGCATCGGCGAGTTGTTCGACCTGCGCCCATATGCCATCGAGCAACACCTCGGACTGCGTGCCCCCATCTACGAAGAAACTGCCGCCTATGGTCACTTCGGTCGTGAACCGCGACGTATAAAGAAACAATTCAGCACCTACCACCGCGGAGTTATCGAAGTGGAGGCCGAATTGTTTACCTGGGAGCGTCTGGATTACGTGGATACCATCAAGAAATCTTTCCAACTATAAACAAATCTTATCCTTTAGCCAAAATCCCTCCCCACGGCATTCTGTCCGATAGGGAGGGATTTTTTATGTTGAGTCCGAGGACGGGAAAAGAGGACTCATCACGAATCCTCTTTTCCGTTTCAAAATGGTATCAGTTTAAGTGGAAAAAGATTGCTTAAATTTTTCTGTTGCAAAAATGGGGACAAAAAAACTTCCCACCAAAGAAATCGATATGTTTAATAGCATCTTTAAGCTTATTATTCTCGCCTGCCCAGTCCAAACACAACCATTTTAAGACGTGCTTGCACACAGCAGACACTTTTGTGCACATACTTGCAACTGCACTCTTATATCGAACTCATTTCTTTTGACTTCCGATGCAAAAAAAGTGCAGCACCTGCCACCATGGGCAAGGCTGCACTTTAGTATCTAACACTTATGGATTATTTGCTTTCGAGCATCGCACAGCAGGCATAAGTGGGTATCAGGTTTCGGTCGCCGTAACCATTGTCCACACGAGCCACATTAATCCAGAATTTATTTTCGAGCAGATACTCCAAGGGGAATGCGGCTTTGCTGCGCGGATAGCTGTGCTTCCACTCATCAGCAGCCACTTCGTATTGCGGGTGCGGAGCATTTTTGAGCACATTGTCTTCCTTATCGGCTTCGCCTTCGCGCACTTCGCGAATTTCATCCCAAATTTTGAGCATCACAGCACAGAATCGATCCAACTCGGCCTTACTTTCGCTTTCGGTGGGTTCAATCATCAGTGTACCGTGAACCGGAAAACTGAGTGTGGGAGCATGATAACCATAGTCCATCAAGCGCTTAGCCACATCGTTTTCGTCAATACCGGAAGTTTCTTTCAGACGGCGACAATCCAAAATCAATTCATGACCCACACGTCCAGTGGCACCGGTATATACAATGCCGTAAGTATCCTTGAACTTAGACATCATGTAATTGGCATTCAGAATAGCCGCCTCAGTGGACTTGCGCAATCCTTCTGCACCCAGCAAGCGGATATAGATATAACTGATTACATCCACACCGGCACTTCCATAAGGCGAAGCAGAAACTACATTATGCACATCGGGCAGATTTTCATCCCAATTGCGGTGTGTGGGCATATAAGGTTCAAGTTCCTTGGTCATGCAAATGGGACCGCTACCGGGGCCGCCACCGCCATGAGGAATAGCGAAGGTCTTGTGCAAGTTGAGGTGACAAACGTCTGCACCGATAAAACCGGGATTGGTAATGCCCACCTGAGCATTCATGTTGGCGCCGTCCATATAGACCTTACCGCCGCAATCATGGATACGCTTGCAGAGATCCACAATGTTGGTTTCGAATATACCATGCGTGCTGGGGTAAGTAATCATCATGGCAGCAATCTGATCTTTGTATTGCTCGGTTTTGGTCATGAAATCGTTCAAGTCCACGTTACCGTTTGCATCACAATCCACAATTACCAACTCATAGCCGCACTGTGCAGCACTTGCCGGATTGGTACCGTGAGCGGAAGCCGGCAGAATTACCTTTGTGCGGCCGGTATTTCCCTTGGCATCATGATAAGCACGGATGGTGCGCAAACCGGCATATTCACCGGCAGCACCGGAATTGGGCTGCAATGATACGGCAGGCAGACCGGTGATAACACCCAGATACTGCATCAGATTTTCCAACATTTCCATAGAGCCTTGCACCTGATCTTTCGGCGCATAGGGATGCACATTGCAAAATGCGGGATTGCTCAGAGGTATAACCTCGGAGGCTGCATTCAACTTCATGGTACAACTACCCAACGAAATCATGGAGTGAGCCAAAGACACATCCTTGCGTTCCAAACGTTTCATGTAACGCATCATCTCGGTTTCGGTATGGTAACTGTGGAATACCTTGCTTTCAAGAAATTCGCTCTTACGAACGAACTTGGCATCCACTGCCATGCGATTTTCGTCTATGGAGTCGTTCCAAGAAGCCTCCTTACCCAATACAGAAGCAAAGATGTAGAAAATCACACCGAGGTCGCTGGGCTGAGAGGTTTCGTCCAAACTCATCATCACATGGCCACAAGGTGTATAGAAGAAGTTTACCCGACACTCTTCGGCCGTGCGACGCAAATCTTCGATTTTCACGCCGGCAGGGATCTCCACAAAGAGCGTATCGAAGAAGTTTTTATATCGGATACCGAAGCCCAACTTCTGCAACCCCTCTGCCACAGTTACAGCATAGGCATGAATGCGATGAGCAATGTTTTTCAGTCCTTCTGGGCCGTGATATGCGGCATAGAAGCTACTCATAGAGGCCAACAATGCCTGTGCCGTACAGATATTGGAGGTAGCACGCTCACGCTTAATGTGCTGTTCGCGGGTTTGCAGAGCCAAGCGATAAGCCGGATGACCGTAAGCATCCTTAGACATACCGATGATACGACCGGGAATGGTTCGTTTGTATTCTATGCGGCAGCTCATATAACCGGCAGAAGGACCGCCAAAATACATCGGCGTACCGAAGCGCTGAGCCGTACCGAATACAACATCGGCACCCCATTCGCCCGGAGGTGTGAGCAGCACCAGACTCATCAGGTCGGCAGCCACAGCCACTTTCACATCGGCAGTGTGAGCTTTCTCCACCAGAGCGGCATAGTCTTGCACTTCACCATTGGCATTCGGATATTGCAAAATAACGCCGAATACATCATCGGTAAACTCAAAGTTATTGCAGTCTTCGACCACCACTTCAATTTCCTGAGGCAAAGCACGGGTGCGAATAACGTCTATCGTAGAAGCAAACACATGCTTATCCACCAGCACCCTATTGGCACCGGCTTTAGCTTTGGCACGGCTGCGTTCGTTTTGG
>CAMFNC010000004.1 GCA_945965245.1 uncultured Porphyromonas sp.
ATAATAAATTGAATTTTTGATTGGCAGCGGCCGAGCGTTTACGGCTCTTATGTTTGCTGTCCTCTCTGTTACTTAAAATCTTGCTTTTGCTTACTTTTAATTGTTTCCTGAAGGACTATCGCATTATCAGCAATTCTTTCACGGACTTAACGTCCACTTGATTTACTGTACCGAAGTTCGTCAGATGACGTTTTTGCTTTTTAGTCTTTTTGGTCAGGATGTGACTCTTAAAAGCGTGCTTGCGCTTGATTTTACCTGTTCCGGTGAGAGTAAATCTCTTCTTAGCACCGGAGTTAGTCTTTTGTTTAGGCATTTTAATTAATATTAATAATTTACTATTTGATATTACCCACGCAGCCTATGCGCGGCAATCAATCTTCTTTATTGTCTGTGGTTGGGACAGATTTGTCTTTGGAGTTTGGCTCCTTGGGCTGTTTCTTTGCAGCATCTTTTTTGGTGCCACCCTCTTTTTTCGGGGCAATCATTATGGTCATGCGTTTGCCTTCCAACACAGGAAGATGCTCCACTTTGCCATATTCGTCCAAATCATTTGCAAATCTCAGCAATAATACTTCGCCTTGATCTTTGAATAATATGGAGCGACCTCTAAAGAACACGTATGCTTTGACCTTAGAACCTTCTTGGAGGAAGCCGATGGCATGTTTCATCTTGAAATTGTAATCATGTTCATCGGTTTGCGGTCCGAAACGAATTTCTTTGACCACCACTTTGGTTGATTTGGCGCGTTGCTCTTTTTGATGCTTTTTTTGTTGGTAGAGGAATTTTTGATAGTCAATGATACGGCACACAGGTGGTTCTGCATTTGGAGATATTTCCACAAGGTCCAAGTCCTGTTCCTGCGCCATTTTGCGCGCTTCGTGGATACTATATACGCCTTGTGTCACATTGTCTCCCACCAAACGTACTTCTCGAGAACGAATTCCTTCGTTGATGTTGTACTGTTGCTTTAATTTGTTGTTGTCTGTTACTGCCATTCGTTACCTATACTATAATTCCTTTCTATTTAATTAAATCTGTCTTTTAATTATTATTATGGCTGAAATACCCTGTTACTGCTGCCAGCTATTGAGCATATCTTCCACTTCTTGTTTAATTTGCTCGGCAAAGGTAGCTATTTTCACCGAACCTTGGTCACCTTCGCCCTGCTTTCTGATTGAAACTTCACCATTTTCGGCTTCTTTTTCTCCCACAATAAGCATATAGGGGATGCGTTTCATCTCGTTGTCTCGTATTTTGCGGCCGATTTTTTCGTTGCGGTCATCTACCTGAACGCGAACATCCTGTTCGTTCAGTTCCTTGGCTACTTGATAAGCGTAGTCGTTGAATTTCTCACTGATGGGCAGGATGATTACTTGATCAGGAGCCAACCACAGTGGGAATTTACCGGCGGTATGCTCTATCAGCACAGCCACGAAACGTTCCATGGAACCAAACGGTGCACGGTGAATCATCACAGGGCGATGCTTTTTGTTATCCTCTCCGGTGTACTCCAATTCAAATCTTTCGGGCAAGTTGTAATCCACTTGAATTGTGCCCAGCTGCCAGCTGCGTCCGAGGGCGTCTTTGACCATAAAGTCGAGCTTGGGACCATAGAAAGCTGCTTCGCCATATTCCACACGTGCAGGCAGACCTTTTTCTTGGCAGGCTTCCACGATGGCACGTTCGGCGCGCTCCCAATTCTCGTCTGTTCCGATATATTTTTCTTTGTTCTTTTGGTCGCGAAGAGAAATTTGTGCTTCAAAATTTTTGAAGTCAAGAGCCTTGAAGATGATGAAAATAATATCCATTACCTTGCAGAACTCATCTTTAATTTGGTCGGGGCGACAGAAAATGTGTGCGTCATCTTGCGTAAATCCACGCACACGGGTCAATCCGTGCAGCTCGCCACTCTGTTCATAGCGATATACCGTACCGAATTCTGCCAATCTCAAAGGCATATCCCGATAAGAGAATGGAGCCAATGATTTATAAATCTCACAGTGGTGTGGGCAGTTCATCGGCTTGAGCATGAATTCTTCGCCTTCTTGCGGTGTGGTGATGGGGCGGAAGCTATCCGCTCCATATTTGGCATAGTGTCCGCTGGTAACGTAGAGCTGCTTGTTCCCGATGTGCGGAGACATGACTTGCTTATAGCCGAACTTCTTTTGGATGCGCTTCAGGAAGTCCTCCAATTGCAAACGGAGCTGTGTGCCGCGTGGCAGCCACAAGGGCAAACCGGCTCCCACATTGGCAGAAAAGGCAAAGAGTTGCAAATCTTTACCGATTTTGCGGTGGTCGCGTTTCTTGGCTTCCTCCAGCATTACCAGATATTCTTCCAGCATCTTTTTCTTGGGGAATGTGATGCCGTATATACGTGTCAGCTGTTTGCGCTTTTCATCGCCGCGCCAATAAGCACCGGCCACGCTGAGCAATTTGACAGCCTTGATATATCCCGTATTGGGCAGGTGTGGCCCACGACATAGGTCGGTAAAACCACCTTGAGTGTAAGTGGTGATGTGTCCGTCGGGCAATTCGGATATCAACTCCACTTTATATTCATCGTGCTTGTCGCCAAACATTTTCAAAACATCCGTCTTGCTGATGTCATTTCTCACAATGAGTTCTTTCCGTGCCACGATTTCCAACATCCGTGCTTCGATGGCTGGCAGGTCGGAGTCTTTGATGGATACATCTTCGCCAGGATCCACATCGTAATAAAAACCGTTTTCAATGGCCGGACCAATGCCGAATTTAATGCCGGGATATAATTCTTCCAAGGCTTGAGCCATCAAGTGAGCACTGGAGTGCCAATAAGCATGCTTGCCTTCGGCATCGTCCCATTTATACAACTTAACGGCAGCATCTTGGGTTATGGGGCGCATCAAATCCCAAATCTCACCATTCACACCCACAGAGAGCACATCCTGTTGCAATCGACTGCTAATGCTGCCGGCAATATCGTAACCCGTTATGCCGCTTTCGTATTCACGAACACTGCCATCGGGAAAAGTTATCTTTATCATCATATTTGGATTGTGATTTACTATTAAGCCTATGTTTTATGAGTACAAAAATAACGCTATTATTTGAAAACAAAGTAGTTATACATAAGTTTATGCCAATTAGAGTTGCCTCGTCTCACAAAAGCTTTCTTCAGAACCAAAATATTACTAATTTCGTCTATTATGTAAAATAAAAAACTATGAAAAAGAATCAATTATCAATACCTTATACTCTGAT
>CAMFNC010000005.1 GCA_945965245.1 uncultured Porphyromonas sp.
TACCCTATCGGCATGTCATTAAACAGGAAAAAGTTATTCAAGCTTTTCTTTTTGACAATTATCAGATTTGAATAACATTATTTGAAAAAATGAAACCTTATTAAAACATGATTTATTAAAAAAATAATTACATTTGTATGCACTATCATACTAAATATGAATTTTTACGATTTTGATCTGCATGATGAGGTTTTGGATGGGTTGGATGCGATGAACTTTAGCACCCCTACTCCCGTACAAGAAGCAACTATCCCCATTTTTCTTGAAGGACATGATTTAATGGCATGTGCCCAGACCGGTACCGGGAAAACAGCAGCCTATCTTCTGCCTATTTTAGATAAATTGAGTAGTGGTGACTATTCTGACAAACACGTCAATGCCATTATCATGGCTCCCACTCGCGAATTGGCTCAGCAAATAGACCAACAAGTACAAGGTTTTTCTTATTTCCTACCGGTTTCTGCCGTTGCTATCTATGGAGGAACAGACGGCATTCAATGGGAGCAACAGCAAAGAGGCATTAATATGGGATGCGACATCATCATTGCCACTCCCGGAAGACTCATTTCGATGCTCAATCTGGGCACAGCCGACCTCTCTCATGTTTCATTTTTTGTTTTGGATGAAGCCGACCGCATGTTGGACATGGGGTTCTATGAAGATATCATGCAAATCTACAGACAGCTATCTCCCAATGTACAAACTGTGATGTTTTCCGCCACTATGCCTCCCAAAATCAAAAAGTTGGCCGATGGCATCTTGAAAAATCCCAAACACATCGAAATAGCTATTTCTCGTCCACCGGAGAGCATTATCCAATCTGCATATATCTGTTACGAAGCACAGAAACTTCCTATCTTGAAACAATTATTTCAAGAAACACCACCCACCACACGAACACTTATCTTCGCTTCATCCAAATTGAAAGTCAAAGAATTGGCACACACACTTCGCCGAATGACGTTCAATGCTTCCGAGATGCACTCAGACTTAGATCAGATGCAACGCGAACAAGTCATGCGTGACTTCAAAAACGGCTATGTGGATGTATTAGTAGCCACCGATATTGTGGCTCGTGGCATTGACATTGATGATATCAAACTGGTTATCAATTATGACATTCCACACGACCCAGAAGACTATGTACACCGTATTGGACGAACAGCCAGAGGGACTACCGGAGCGGAGGGATTGGCCATCACTTTTGTAAGCCAACAAGAACAATTCGATTTTGGTAAAATCGAGGATTTTTTGGGTAAACCGGTTTACAAACTTCCCATAGATGCCAAATTCGGGGGAACACCTGCTTATGAACCACGCAAGCGCTCTAACGGCAAGCACTTTCCCCAAAAATCGGATAAACATCGTCACAGTAAAAATCAAAATAATCTTCACTCAAAAGAAAAAAACTGTAATCAGCCTCATGCCGATGGTCAGCCCTCACAGAAAAAACATCACCGTCGCAGGAATCGGCCTTCTAAAAATGCTCCCCAAACCGGACTATCTTAAACAACAAAAACTTTCTTCCCTATGAATGCAGAACTATTAAAAGAACTCGAAAACAAAGGTAAGGCAGCACAAATCAAGAACGAGATTATCGCTTACGAAATCCAAAATGGAGCAGCCACACTGACAGATTTTGCTAAGATTCTCAATCTCAGCATCCCCACCGTGACAAAATTCATTACCGAATTGATGGATCAAGGGGTAATCAAAGACTACGGCAAACTGGAAACGACCGGCGGTCGCTACCCAATCTTATACGGATTGAATCCAGAAGCCGGGTATTTCATCGGCGTGGACGTCAAAAACACATCCATCAATATGGGGCTCATGAATATGGTGGGCGAAATGACACATGTCAAGTATGACATCCCATACAAATTGGAAAACGACATGATGCAACTGGAAGAAATGTGCAGCTTAATTCGTTTATTCATCAAAGAAATCGGCATCAAACCGGCAGAACTCCTTAACGTGAATATCAATCTGCCCGGACGAATCAATCCACGCACCGGCTACAGCCACGTATTGTTTAACTTCGGTGATGACAAATCTCTTTCCGATATTTTCTCCGAAAAACTCAAAATGAACGTTACCATTGATAACGACACTCGCGGAATGGCCTTTGGCGAATATACTCAGGGTTATTGCATGGGTAAAAACTTCAAGCACGTGCTCTACCTCAATCTTAGTTGGGGCTTAGGCTTGGGGATCATCCTCGATGGCAAAGTATATATGGGTAAATCCGGATTCAGCGGCGAATTGGGGCATATCGGCGTATATGATAACCAAATACTCTGCCACTGCGGCAAAAAAGGATGCTTGCAGACAGAAGTCAGCGGTTCGGCCATGCACCGCATTCTGATGGAGCGAATTCAAAACAATGAAACTTCCATCTTGAGTGCTAAAGTGAAAGCCGGAGAAGAAGTCACCTTTGCCGATCTCATTGATGCCTGTAATCATGAGGATGTGCTTTGTTTGGAAATTTTGGGCGATATGGGGCAAAAACTCGGCAGACAGATTTCCACCCTCATCAATATGTTCAACCCTGAATTGGTTATCATTGGCGGTACTCTCTCTCTCACAGGCGATTACCTGACACAATCCATCCAAAACGTGGTACGCACCTATTCACTCAACATCGTAAACCGAGATACCGAAATCGTAACCGCTTGTTTGGGTGAACGTGCCGGTGTAGTTGGCGCCTGCATGATGGCTCGCAGCCGCAGATTTATCGGACTTTAAGAACCACAGCACCTTATCCCTACAAAAAGGAAAGTATCGGAACTTCATTCTCCCTAAATCAACTATTATTTGTAAAGAACAACCGCTATCAAAGAGCTAAAAGCTCAATGATAGCGGTTATTTTTTTGATTAAGAGGGTAGAAAGTGTGGTGTACTGGAAAATTTATGTACAGATTGATTTTAATTTATGCACAAAATGCGCGCAATTTATGCATAAAATGAAATTGATTTATGCACAAAAAATTCAACACCTTCCGAAGCCGGTTCAAAAGGGCTTTCTGTAAGGAGAAATATTGGCGCAAAAAACATCATTCGGCAGCACGTATGGATATGTATAATAAAATCATCTAAGCATATTTACAGACAAAGCAACAAAAGACTATCAAAATGCCATTCTGACACATTGCTATTTTATCGGACAAATTCGTCAATTTGAAAAATAAAACGTCAAAAAATTAAGCCTCAAAACGTAAAAATGAGAGATTTATCATACTGACTATCATTGACATTAGAGTTTTATCCTTACTTTTGTACTGCAATTACAAGCAGGTCTCTTTTTGCTGCTAAGAAGGGGTCTGAGAAGTATAGGTGATTGCTCCAATTAATTTAATGCTTATGAACGGAAAAACTATTGTTACCGGCGTTATCGGTGCCGATGCACACGCCGTGGGGAACAAAATTATTGCTTTTGCCTTGGAGCAAGCGGGCTTTAAGGTGATTAACTTAGGGGTGATGGTATCACAAGAAGAGTACATCGAAGCTGCCATCGAAACCAATGCCGATGCCATTTTGGTATCATCTCTCTATGGTCACGGCGAAATCGACTGCCAAGGTCTGCGCGAGAAATGCGAAGAAGCCGGTCTGAAAAACATCCCCATCCTGGCCGGAGGTAATCTGGTGGTGGGCAAACAGAATTTTGAAGATGTGGCCAAACGTTTTGAAGCCATGGGTTTCAACAAAGTATATCCCCCGGGAACTCCCATTGAAGACACAATAGCTGATTTGAAAGATATCCTGCACATTTAATTCTATTCACTCTCTATCGTAGCTGACAGCAGCTATCTATCATGAAATATCTAACGGTTGATTTCGGTAGTACCTATACAAAACTCACGGCCATAGACTCGGTTCGTGCCGAAGTTTTGGCCACGGCACAATCTTTCACCACCATCGAAACAAACGTATTGGACGGATTCAGAGCAGCAATGAGTAAATTGAATGCTGCGCTGGGATACACATTCGAATACGATGAAATGCTCTGTTGCAGCAGTGCTGCCGGCGGACTGAAAATGGTGGCTTTGGGCTTGGTGCCAGAATTGACGGCCAAAGCTGCACGCATGGCAGCTTCCAGTGCCGGAGCCAAAGTGATGAAAACGTATGCATTCGAAATCTCGGCTAAGGAGCAGCAGGAAATCTACGACACGAACCCCGACTTGGTATTGTTATGTGGTGGCACAGATGGTGGAAATAAAGAGGTTATCACAGCCAACGCCAAGCGACTGGCAGGCATCGACCGCTGTTTTGCCGTCATCGTGGCAGGCAATAAAAATGCAACGGAGGAGATCGACGCCATACTGGCTCGGTCGGGCAAGGACTATGTGATTACCGACAATGTGATGCCCAATTTCAACGAAGTCTGCATCGAGCCGGCCAAGGAGCAAATCAAAAATCTCTTCATCCGCAAAATCGTGGAGGCCAAGGGACTGACCGAGGCACAAAACATGACTCCCCACAAAATCATCCCCACACCACTGGCTGTGATGAACGGTTGTGAGCTCTTTAGCAAGGGTTCTAAAAACCTGCCGGGACATGGCGACATGATGGCCATAGACATAGGCGGAGCCACCACGGACGTGTATTCCATGGCCACAGGCGAACCCACGCTGGAAGCCACCATGATCAAGGGACTGCCCGAACCATACAGCAAACGCACAGTGGAGGGAGATTTGGGTATGCGATACAGCCTACGCCATGTGGCAGAGGCCATAGACATGGCTCGCATCGAACGCGAAACCGGAATCCCCGGAGCCGACATACTGGCATGGGTGGATTGCTGCACACAGGCTCCGGATACCATTGCAACCAAAGGCAGCCGTGAAGAAAAAATAGAAGAAGCACTGGGACGTGCAGCCGTATCTTTGGCTGTGCAGCGCCACTGCGGTGTGCTCACCACCATCTATTCGCCCATGGGTCAGTTCTATTCGCTCACAGGAAAAGACCTGATGGATACCCCCTTTGTGATTGGCATCGGAGGTGTGATTATCAATAGCAACCACCCCAAGGATATCCTCAGTGGTGCTCAGTATGATATCAACCACGCCGAATCCGCCAAGCCCAAGAAGCCTAAATATATGATAGATGCACGTTACATATTTGCCGCCATGGGGTTGCTCAGCACCGTGGACGCAGATTTGGCTCTTACCATTCTGAATAAAGAAATAAAAAATATCTAATCACACGCTCACATACTAACGAATATTATGGAGGTAACAAACAAGAAACTTTCCGACGATGTGTTCTTTGCCGAACGCAAAGAAGTGTTGGAACAATGGCCTACCGGCAAAGGGGTGGATTTTGAAGAAGCTGTGGCTTATCAGAAATCCATTGCCGATGACCGCCGTTTTGGCAACAAATTGACCCGTGCTAACGAAGAAGGCGTAACGCTGATTCAACCTCGCGCCGGTGTGGCTCTCTATACCGAGCACATCAAGCTGCTGCAATTTTTGCAGCAAGAGGGCGAAGCAGACTTGCTGCCCTCTACGGTGGACAGCTATACACGTCTGAACCGCTATCACGAAGCAGAAGTGGGTATCGAAAAGAGTAAAGAGAGTGGACGCTCTATGCTCAACGGTTTCCCCATTGTGAATTATGGCGTGGATATCTGCCGATCGGTTACGTCATCACTCTTGGCACCGGTGCAGGTGCGTCACGGAACCCCCGATGCACGTTTGCTCACAGAAATCTCCATTGCCGGAGGTTTCACCTCATACGAAGGTGGTGGTATCTCTTATAATATTCCTTACTCCAAGAACCACTCACTGGAAAAAACCATCCGCTATTGGCAATATACAGACCGTCTGGTGGGCATGTACGAAGAAGCAGGTGTATCCATCAACCGCGAACCGTTCGGACCGCTGACCGGAACGCTGATTCCTCCTTGTATTTCCAACGCCGTGGCCATTGTGGAAGCCCTCTTGGCAGCCACTCAGGGCGTTAAAGACATTACCGTGGGTTACGGTCAGTGCGGTAACTTGATTCAAGACGTAGCCGCCGTTCGTTCACTGAAAAACATGACCGAAGCATACCTGCAACACTACGGATTTAACGATGTGCGCATCACCACCGTATTCCACCAGTGGAT
>CAMFNC010000006.1 GCA_945965245.1 uncultured Porphyromonas sp.
CGCACGATGCCATCACTCTGAACGGGACTCCTCTGCTTCAAGACATGAACCTGCCGCGTCTGATGGTGTGTAATCATCTGAGCATCAAAAAGAAATGGGGCGATTGGATATGCTCGGCAGAAGATGCGGTAGAATGGACACAAAGAAATCAGAGCCTTACATTGGATGGCAAGCCGGTGCAGGAGGTGGGCAGCCGGCTATGGCATCATGCTCTGAAAGCCCAAGCCGCCTATACCAAGGGGCGGCATAATATCGACCTTAAAGCCGGATGGCAATGGCAGAGACACAGCCTCTGCCTGCCCATGCCCACACTGCCGAATTGGGAGGTAACGGAGCATCAAACCACAATATTATCGTCTGTGGATTTCACCCCTTCGTATAAATACAAATTCCCCGGAGGTTCCTACTTCCGCATCGGGTCTACTCTATCGCTGCTTCGCCATGTGGCGAACCGCCAAGAAGACCACAGCCGACACTTGCGGATAGAGCCGTATCTGCTGCTGCATTGGGAGCCGGGAGGCTATCATAAGTTAAATGTGGATTACTCCATGAGCAACAGCATAGCGGATATAGAGCAAATGTTTTTAGGTTTGATAAGACGCGACTTCCGCACTTTTTCCTCAGGCATATATGCCCCCATCACGGGTCAGAAGCATCAAATCAGTGCCTCGTGGCAATACACACATCCCATGAGCGGTATCCAATATTCTGCCACCTCGGCATGGAACCTCATCCGAACAGATATGGGGCAGTCCGGCGAATTGGTGGGGCAGCACATCCTCCATCGGTATGTGCCCTATGGCACGGTCAGCTGCGGATGCACACACATGCTTTCGGCATCCAAACTATTTCTGGAGCAAAAGCTGGATTTGTCATTGGATCTCATGCAATCTTTTTATGGAAGTGAAAGCCTGCAACAGTGGGTGTGGATGAAATATATGAGCCGCAGCTATGGCATCCGTCCGAAAATAGGTTGGCATCCGGCTTGGTGGTTCAGTATAGATTACGACATGAGCCTGTCTATAAGCAGATTGGACAATAGGACATTAAAGCAGATTTCCGAAGCCTTGGGGTACAGCCATGAACTCAAATCCACGATTTGGCTGTCGGATCACTTTGCCCTCATACCCGATTGCAGATACCGATATGACCGATTGAGCCGTGAAACTCCAGTATCTCTGTTTCTGATGAATCTGGGATTGGTATATACTTATAAGCAAATGGATGTCCTTCTTGACCTGACCAATCTGACCAACCGAAGATTTATAGTTAGCCACCGACATACAGGCGTGAATACCATCAGCCGATACACACGCTTGCGCCCACGCGAAATGATGCTCACGTTGCGCATACGCAAGAAATAAGTTCTTTTCACCTGAGGAACGGTCTTAATGGTGGCACGCCGGGGCATCGCAATTGGAATAACAAATATCATCGGGCTGCTCCACTTCGATGGTGCTATGCACAATGTGATATTCGGATGCCACGCGGATAACCTCGGCTTTGAGGGCAGAAGCATCGGTGCGGCAAGAAACGAGGTGCACAGTCATCACGTGACTTTCGCCGTCCAAACTCCAGAGATGCAAGTCGTGCAGACTGTCCACGTCTTTGATTTTCAGGATTTCATTTTTCAGTTTGTCTAGCTCCACATCGGAGGGTGTGGCCTGAAGTAATACGCGAAACGTATCCCGCAGATTGCCATATACATGCCACAGCACCCACAGACTGATGGCTATGGAGAGTATGGGGTCCAGAATGGGCAGATTGACGAATATCATCACGATGCTAACCACCAGCACGGCTATCCATCCCAAAGCATCCTCCATGATATGCAGATAGACGGCACGCTCATTGAGCGAAGAGCCTTTCTTGACGCGCAGAGCCGCCGCTCCGTTGATCAGAATGCCCAATACCGCCAGCCAGAGCATACCAGTGACACGAACCGCCACCGGATGAGCCAAACGCCCCACGGCCTCCACCAACATCCAAATGGAACTGACCAGCAAAATGCCGCTCAGAAACACACTGCCCATCAGCGAAAAACGCTTATAACCATAGCTGTAATGGGCATCACGCTCTTGATGTGATTTTCGCTGAAGATACCAAGCCATGCCCAACGAAAGACAATCGCCGAAGTCATGCAAGGCGTCCGACAAGATAGCGATACTATTGGTCCAAAAACCACCCACCAACTCGATAACTACAAAAATCGCATTCAGAAACAACGCCGCGGCGATATTACCCTGCGAAGCATGGTCGTGATGATGATGCCCATGGTTGTGACAATGATGATGAACATGCTCGTGTGTATGTTCATGCTTGTGTTCGTGGTGACAGGAATCGACCTGTGAGTGTTTATGTAAATGTGGCATAGCAATAAGATTTGGATTAGATATTTATTTGCGCTCCCAATTTAGCAATTCGACCGAAAAAAAACAATAAATCACATTGGAAATAATCAAAAAAGGTGCTGCCTCAATTTGTCAGCACCTTTTCAGATAAGTGAAAAAAGAGGATAGCACTAAGCGAGATCGAAATCCAATTGCTTACGTTCCAGATTGGCTTGAGCTATACGCACACTAATGGCATCGCCCAAATGGTAACGATTATGATGACGACGACCTATCAGACAATATTCCTTTTCGTCATACTCATAGAAATCATCGTCCAGCATCCGGATGGGTACCAGCCCTTCGCATTTACTCTCATTCAGCTCCACATAGAGTCCCCATTCGGTCACGCCACTGATTACGCCATCAAATACTTTGCCGATATGTTCGCTCATAAATTCCACCTGCTTATATTTGATGGAGGCACGCTCGGCATTGGCCGCCAACTGTTCCATATCGGAACTGTGTGTGCAGCGTTCCTCATATTCTTTCTTATCGGCTGAATCTTGCTTATCTATCATATACCGGGTCAAAAGACGATGCACCATCAAGTCCGGATAGCGGCGGATGGGCGAAGTGAAGTGGGTATAGAAGTCGAAAGCCAAACCATAGTGCCCTTGATTATCGGTGGAATAGAAGGCTTTGGCCATGGAGCGAATGGCAATGGTCTGGATAAGATTTTCTTCGGGCCGTCCCTTGATAGATTCCAACAGACGATTGATACTCTTGCCCACCTCGGTATTGGAACCTTGGGAGCGTAGTTTGTGACCGAATTTGACCACAAAATCTGCCAAATTGAGCAGCTTGCCCGGTTCGGGTTGGTCATGGATACGATATACAAATGTGGGTGCATGACGGTTTTTATCCACAGGATTACCGATGTGTGCCGCCACGGTCTTATTGGCCAAGAGCATAAATTCTTCAATGAGTTTATTCGCTTCCTTGCTTACTTTGGTATAAACTCCGATGGGTTTGCCTTTTTCGTCCAAATTAAACTTTACCTCCTCCCGCTCGAACGAAATGCCGCCACGGCGAAAACGATCGGCACGAAGTTTCTGTGCCAATTCGTTGAGTTTAAGAATGGCTTCTTCGCAATCGCCATGACCGGTTTCGATTATCTCCTGAGCTTCCTCATAACTAAAACGACGATTGCTGCGAATTACGGTGCGCACAATACGATAGTCCAATACTTCGGCATCATCGTTTATCCGGAATATTACACTATACGCATATTTATCTTCATCCGGGCGTAGCGAGCAAAGTTCGTTGCATAGCCTTTCGGGCAACATCGGGATGGTGCGATCAACCAAATAAATACTGGTGGCGCGCTTATATGCCTCACGGTCTATTTCATCATCCGGTGTCACAAAATGCGATACGTCTGCAATATGCACGCCCACTTCGTATTGTCCTTCTTCCGGCAGTACACGATAACTAAGGGCATCATCGAAGTCTTTGGCATCCTTGGGGTCTATGGTAAAGGTAAGTACAGGACGGAAATCTTCGCGCACGCGCAATTCGGCATCTGTGATTGCACCATCGAGTCGATTGGCAGCCTCTTCCACAGACTGCGGATATTCGTATGGTAAACCGAACTCGGCCAAGATGGCATTCATCTCCACATTGTTATCTCCTGCCTTACCTAATACCACCATCACTTCTCCGATGGGGCATCGGCTGTTTTCGGGCCATTCGGTAATACGGGCTATTACCTTATCGCCTTGGCGAGCATTATTCATCTTCTCTTCGGGGATAAAGATATCTATGCCCAAATCTCTGCTTTCCACTTGGAGGAATGCATAATTGCCGTGGGCATCCACTTTTCCCACGAATGTTCTATCGGCACGCTCTAAGATATTGACCACCTGCCCTTGCTGCTCGGATTGCCCCCTGCATTTGGCCAAAAGCTGCACCAATACGCGGTCGCCCTCCAAGGCATGGGCACTATCGGCCTCGTCCACCGGAATAGGCGCACCGTCTTCGATGGGGTTCACGAAGTGTCTGCCGTTATTGCGTCGGTCAAAAATGCCTTCGATGGTCAGACTGCGCACATTGTAGCGGAAACGCCCTTCTTCCGGTTCCGCCAGAATGCCTTCGGCAGTCAATTGAGCTAATACATCAGATACGGCATGACGCTCTTCCGGACCGGCCACACCTATCAATTTGGAAATTTGCTTATAATTGAAGAGTTTACTGCGGCTCTCATCGAAAGTCGAAAGAATGGCACGGCGCAGCAATTTCACATCTGTGCCGAGACTCTTATGCTTAGAAATCGTTTTGGCTTTCTTCTTACGAGTATTTTTAGCTGTTTTTTTCATTTCTACAATCAATTGTTTAAACATACGCAATATAACCAACTTCCACCACTTATACATCAATTAATAAGGGTTCGATATAGAAGTGCTTGATAT
>CAMFNC010000007.1 GCA_945965245.1 uncultured Porphyromonas sp.
CTATACACATATAGATCGCCATCGATTGGTGGAGACCATCAATCGATATCACCCACGCAACCGACACTGAGTCCATGTGCCGGATCCCCGGTAAGGATTGCAGATGGCGGAGCAAACATGGGGAAAGCGTTTTTTTAGTATCTTTGGGGAGATAAATAATATGTGATGAACCATGAATATCCGGATTATTCTTTTTTTGCTGCTGATTCTTGCCATCGTATTGGCCAATGTGCAGCACAATAGAAGCAATAAGCGCAGGCTGCATCGCCGTCGCTTCTGGGATAAGCATTGACCTTTCGTTTCCTTTGGCTATACTTTCATGGGACGGCACACTCTGTAATATTCATTAATTAAAACTATAACATGCAATTTACCTTAGACAACACGCTGCCCGAATATCCCAAATTCCAAGAGGGTATCCGCCGCGCACCGGATCGTGGCTATCGCCTGACGCCGGCTCAAACACGCACGGCTCTGCAAAATGCACTCCGCTACATTCCCCAAGAGCTGCACGCTCAATTGGCTCCCGAATTTTTGGAAGAACTGAAAACTCGTGGTAAAATCTATGGTTACCGCTTCCGTCCCGAGGGCGACCTCAAGGCCAAAGGTATCAATGCCTATAAAGGCAAATGTCTGGAAGGCAAGGCTTTTCAGGTGATGATTCACAATAATCTTGCTTTCGATGTGGCTCTCTACCCTTATGAATTGGTAACCTACGGTGAAACGGGTCAGGTGTGCCAAAACTGGATGCAGTACCGCCTCATTATCAAATATCTGGAAGAACTGACCCGAGAACAAACTTTGGTAATCGAGAGCGGTCATCCATTAGGTCTCTTCAAATCCAAACCCGATGCTCCGCGCGTTATCATTACCAACTCTATGATGGTGGGTCTTTTTGACAATATCAAGGACTGGGAAGTGGCAGCCCAAATGGGTGTGGCCAACTATGGTCAGATGACTGCCGGCGGATGGATGTATATCGGACCGCAGGGCATCGTGCACGGTACGTTCAATACGTTACTCAATGCCGGACGTCAACGCTTGGGCATCCCCGTGGGTAAAAACCTTGCCGGTAAGTTATTTGTCAGCTCCGGTTTGGGAGGTATGAGCGGTGCTCAGCCCAAGGCTGCCGACATAGCCGGTGCCGTGAGCATCATTGCCGAAGTGGACGACAGCCGTATAGACACGCGTTACAACCAAGGTTGGGTTAAGCACCGCACCGGCTGCAAAGAAGAGGCATTTGCCCATGCAGCCAAGGCCATGGAAAGCGGTGAAGCCTGCTCTATTGCTTATCATGGTAATGTGGTGGATTTGCTGGAATATGCCATTGCCCATAACATTCATATCGACCTGCTGAGCGACCAAACCAGTTGCCATGCCGTATATGAAGGCGGCTATTGTCCCGTGACTTTGAGTTTCGAAGAGCGCACCCGTCTTTTGAAAGAAGATCGCGATGCTTTCTGCTGCGAAGTGGACAAAGGGTTGCGCCGTCACTATGACGCCGTGAAGCAATTGGTGGCTGCCGGCACCTATTTCTTTGACTATGGCAATGCCTTCATGAAAGCCATCTATGATAGCGGTGTAAAAGAAATCAGCAAAAACGGCATGGACGAAAAGGATGGCTTCATCTGGCCGAGCTATGTGGAGGATATCATGGGTCCCGAGCTCTTCGACTATGGTTACGGACCTTTCCGCTGGGTCTGCCTCAGCGGAGACCACAGTGACTTGGTGAAGACCGACCACGCCGCCATGGATTGTATCGACCCGGACCGCAGAGAACAGGATCGCGACAATTATATTTGGATTCGCGATGCCGAAAAGAATCAATTGGTGGTGGGTACCGAGGCTCGTATTCTCTATCAGGATGCCTTGGGACGCCTGCGCATTGCCCTGCGCTTCAATGAAATGGTGCGCCGTGGCGAAGTAGGCCCCATCATGCTGGGGCGCGACCACCACGATGTGAGCGGTACGGACAGCCCCTTCCGCGAAACATCCAATATTAAAGACGGCAGCAACGTAATGGCCGATATGGCCGTGCAGTGCTTTGCCGGCAACGCCGCTCGCGGCATGAGCCTCTGCGCTCTGCACAATGGTGGCGGTGTGGGCATCGGTAAAGCCATTAACGGTGGCTTTGGCATGGTATTGGACGGTTCGGAACGCGTGGATGACATTCTGCGTTCTGCCATGCTTTGGGACGTGATGGGCGGTGTGGCACGCCGTTCGTGGGCGCGCAATCAAAATGCTATGAGCACCTCCGAAGAGTTCAACCGCACGCATGCCGACAGCTATCACATCACCATGCCTTATATAGTGGACGATGCACTGCTGGACAAAGTACTGAAATAATCGATATGCGATATACATAATTTTATCGGGTGGAGCAGTCCTTGGGTGTGACTGCTCTGCCCGTTACGGCAAAGAAAGATGGAACAGCGGGATTTAATCCGAGATATGGCCGAAGAGGTGGGACGTACCATCGGGTTGATGCTACTCAAACTCCTTGGATTGAAACGCGAAGGAGTATTGAGCGCGATTCAAATCCGCCAAACAAATGCAGAATTGCTGCACCTATCCGGTCTTGATGTGGATTTGATGGTCACAGAAGACGAAACAGGTTTCGAACTATACGTGCTTTCACATTGCTCCACGGCTGTGGGTCTGACAGCTCTTTCGGAATATCTGGCAGAAGTGGCATGGGCGGAAGCCGGCGAAAACTCCGAGCGTGCCCACACCCTGCTGCTTCGGTCATTGCAACTGCTCACGATGGCGGACCATCGGAGTCATGAATTGTCTGTTCAACGCTTGATGCTGCGAGACCGTATTACTGATTCCATCCGACAAAACCAATAAAATAAAAGATGTATAGATTGAAATTCTTTTTGATATTTGCATTCTTTTTTCAAATATCATTTCCCTCTCTTTCTGCTCAGACATCGAAGTCGGATTCCTTGGTTAGACATTGCATCAAACTTTTGGAGCAAAATGAACTAAACCGCTTTAGGGCCTTATATCCGCAAGTGTTTTTTCATTACGCATTGGAAGCTGAAGCTGTTGACCTCGAAAAAGCATTGCAGTGTAAGGATACTATTTTGATGCAATCCTATATAGACTCCATGATAATAGATGAAGAGGCTTTTCCATATGCTGTATTAACCGATAAGAAATATCAGGACTTTTGTGCACAGTTACCACATGCCGATACCTATAGAAGATGGTTGGATTCTGTAAAAAACACTCCTTACGCAGCATTGAGAAACGAACTTTGGGATATGCAATTCCGAGACCAAGGTATTCGTGCTCTGCTCTTACTAATGCCCCAAGAGACTCCGGAAGCAACAAAACGTAAGGTGCGCGAAGAAATGCTTTGGGTAGATGGGCAAAACACAAAGCGAGCTTTGAGCTTATTGGACAGCATGGGGAGATGGCCCGGACATACTTTGATAGGCAAAAGTGCAGATAAAACACTTTGGCTTTGTGTTCAACATGCCGACCAATCTCCCGAAGTTGCCTCTCGTTATTTGCCCATGCTCCACGAGGCCGTAATAGCAAAGCGTTCTGAACCGATGTTCTATGCTTATCTTCTGGATCGTGTCAGAATGCACGATGGAAAAGAACAAGTATACGGAACACAAACTTATAAAGTCAAAACGGATGATGGTAAGCATTTCTTTTTTGTGATACCGATAGAGGATGTGGAGCATGTGGACGAACGCAGAAAATCCATGGGTATGGAAAGTATGTCGGAATATCTGAAAGAGATGGGAAAGGAATGGAATATGGAACAATAT
>CAMFNC010000008.1 GCA_945965245.1 uncultured Porphyromonas sp.
TGACTCATGCTGATTACGGATATAGGCATGGCCTGCTCACGTATCTTGCGGGCTTTGCTCTTACCCATCACAATCACCTCTTCGAGCGATTGGGATAGGGCTTTCATGCGAATGATGATTTTCTTACCTCTCTCTTTACCCACTGCGACCTTACAGGTTTGCGTATGGTACCCCATAAACCTCACGGTAAGCGTATAGGTGGCTGTGGGAATATCAGAAAAAGAGAACTCCCCATGCTCATCTGTCGCAACGCCTTTTTTCAGTTCCTCGATAAAGATGGTTGCACTGGGCAGTGGTTCTTCGCCTGAGTCGTCGATGACCACGCCCGCCAACCGTCCACCCCGTGTTTGAGCAAATACACTGATACTCATGAACATCAGTGATAAGAAAAGATAGAGTACTTTCTGTTTCATTGTTTCCCCATCTGGATATTAAAGCCCTGTATCGGATGCTTCGGACGTACCTCCGGGTGTAGGATTTGGTGTAACCGGTGTCGCTTCTCCTTCACGTATCACCACGCGCTGTACATTCTTTGCCTGATTGCGCATTTCTTGCTTCGGGAAGAACTGTATGCGAGGCGTTTTGAGCGTATCTGTGGTAACGGCTTTTTCCGTTTCCATGCGTTTGCCGTTGGATATAACCTTAAACGATCCGAGGTCGGCCAAATCAACGGTTCTACCGCTGAACATCTCTTCACGCACAATCTCCGCCAAGGCCGTGATGGCGGCACGCACATCGGCACGGCTTAGGGCTGTGGCATTGATAATACGGTCTTCTACCTGACGAGTAGTAATCTTATCTTGCGCAACGGGAGCGGCATAATACATCGTTTTTCCTTTGTGTTTACCCACGCGCATTACTTCTTTCTTTATGTTGTATAGTAACATGTTGCTTTCCTGTTTTGAGGTTTATACTTTGAATTCTTTTTGTCGTTCTATTGGAACGATCTTTGTCGTTTAACTTAAACGACTCGAGCGATTGTACTGGAACGGCTTAAATCGTTTAACTTAAACGATTCCACTCGTTCCGGTTATGCTGCTTTTCGGTTGCTGTCTCTTGCTCTATTCATTGTTTTTTCTCTTAAATATGACTGTGATTATTGTTTTTCCTTATGCCTATTCAATGTCAAGAGCGATACTGCGAAAATCAGGGTGCACACCAAATTGTTCCATCCGCCTGCTATCAGTACAAGGAACGGTTGCGGTAGCATCTGCCAAAGAAAATTGAACCAAATCGTCACCAATGGTGTTGCCAAAACTATCCAACGAGGAAAAGAAGTCTGCTTTTGCAACACCAGCACACAGAATAGCAACCAGCCTATTCCCATCAGAGAGAAAGCGAGTCCACCCAATAATCGGGCATAGGAGAAGAGGTTGCCGATGAGCTCGGGGTGTCCCTGTGCAGATACGATACCGAAAGCGGGGAAAAAGGCATGAAAAGCTCCCCCGATAAGCATGCTTAGGGAAAGCGATGCGTACATCCCAAAGGCTGTCTTCTTACGAGTTTTCTTAATCCTGAGAAACAAATGATAGAACCCGATGATATATAGCACCGCAGCCAAGGGCCCCATTAGTCCGCCGACAAAGAGACGCTCCAAAGGAACCGACCCCATGGAGGGCAACAAATCATTGTTTACGTCGGGAATGGGTTGCGTCGTAAAATACAAAAGCATATCGCCTGCATACATCATCAGGCTTCCTGCGAGTCCGGCATATCCGGTGAGTCTGAGATTTTTGTTCATACTTTTACTTCTTAAAAATTATATTTTGCCTTTGCCCATATTTCTGAATTGTTTTTGTACCTACCGAATATCCCCTCATTGCCTCCAAACCAATCATAACCTACCGATAGTTGGATGTGGTCATTCAGCGCATAGGAGGAGGTAAAGCGGCTGAACCATCCCTCGTGGTTGAGGTCGAAATAGGTGAAGTTGGATAATTGCAATGTACTGTCCAACAGTTTTTTAGACACATTGAGCGTGAGGAGTGACTGATGACAAGGTTGTGCTATTTGATTTTCATATCGCAGAATACTTTCCGAAGAAAACTGCGCCATCACCATCCATTCATGAGGCGCATACCAATCCACGCCCACGAGATAATTCACCGTGTTGAAGCCCTTCTGCTCCATAGCTCCCGCCTCGAGTTTGTAGCTGAAATGCTTGTCCATATTGAATGCTGCTTCGCCACGCAGGACAAACTGCCCCAACGGCTTGGATATATCTCCTCCGAAGAATCCCATGCGGTAATATTGCGGAGATACGGTCATGTGGTTGTCTGAAGACCGATAAGTAATCACGGGCATCTTGTTCCACGTATGCAATGCGGCAAGAGAAAAATCCACTCCCGGCAAGGTGAAACAGACTCTTCCTCCATATTCTATATTGGAAAAGTGGAGTTTTGGACGACTTCCGTCCTCATTCCAGACAAGAGGCAGAGCGGTGTTTTTAAGCAGTACACTCCATGGATTTTCGGCATTGGTCGGCAACTTATATCCCTCGAAGGTCGGCACGGCAAGCAACTCCAATTTCATCTTCTCATTAAAGACAAAAAAGCGCAGAGCATTGATCGGCATACGAATGTCATCGTAATCTTGTGCCAAGAATTCCGTCATATCCATCGGAGAAACCAAGTCGATGATACGCACACCGTCTGCCACACCCCAAATGACCAATTGCCGACCGAGGCGAAAGCCCCAATGCTCCTCCCTGTGGTCAAGATATGCCTCTCGCAACTCAAAACCCGTGCGTCCTTTCAGCAAGGCATTGTGGGTGGCATTGAACGAGACAAAGAGCGTCGAACTGCCAAAACTTTTCCCTATTTCCCCCCTTACCCGAGTGCGTGAGGACATAAAGTCGTTCGGCTTCTCGGAACGGACGGCATGATAGGTATCAACAAAGCCTTTGAGTTGCCACGATGAATCCCCTTCTTCCTGTCCCCATGCGGCGTGTAGGGACAAGAGTTGGAGAAACAGCAGCAAAAACTTTATAGAACGATTACTTGTGTTTGTCATCAGAACCTACCTTTCTCCAAAGTGGTAACATTGAATTTTGTCTCCTCCATGGGAAGGTTATATTTGGGATTCTTAATTTCAAGAATCGTTTGATGCTCTGTCTGCACATTGGTCATGTGTAGTTTCTGTGCAACCCAGAATCCTGCTACTTTGGCAATGTCCGATAATTCAAGACGGCGGTGCAGCTTCCCCATTTTGTCATAATACTCCACCTTGACGGCTATCAGACAGTCTTGGCGTATGAAGGCTATTTTCTTAGAATAAATCTCGCGTTTGTCCTTGGGCGTAGATTCCAATTTCCAACACTTATGCCCATCTATTTCTTCTTCACCCAACAGTTTGTGCGTGTCCTCATCTACGTTGCGACTGCCCATATCATCATAGGTAAAGTCACTGCCCATAAAGTAATCCTGCTTGGCAGAGGAGCCGCTGATACGGCGGGTCTTCTTCATCGCAGGCAGATAGAGCCATTTATCGTCGTCCTTATTGGGATCGTCGTAATCCCACGTGAGAAAGCCTGTACCTTTTACATCGCCGGGGTACTGGAAGAACATTATACTCTTGCGGTCTTTCTTCCCTTTCCCCACGTCGGTGGAATAAGAAATCAGTTTGCGCTCGCGCACCGCTCCGCGCTTATTGATCAGTTTCATCACCAACTCCGACTGACGAGTATCTCCATCAGGACGGTCTTTTACTTTCTGGGCAATCTCTCTGCCAGTTTGTGCCATTGCTGTGGTGGCAAAAGCCAATACCACCAAACTTGTTAAAATAATTCTTTTCATCTTAGTTGATATTTTGTTGTTGCTTTTATCCTATTGACCTTTCGAGCATCTTCCGGTAGGTCGCCGATTGCGTCTGCAACTCTGCGTCAGTGCCCATAGCCTCAATCTTGCCTTGATTGAGCAGCACGATTTTATCGGCTCCGCGAATGGTACGCATCCGGTGGGCGATAACAATGACCGTCTTGTCCTTAATCAGTTCCGACAAAGCCTCCTGTATCAGGCTTTCGTTTTCCACGTCGAGCGAGGCAGTGGCTTCGTCCATCAGGATGATGGGAGCATCTTTCAGGATGGCTCTTGCAATGGAGATGCGCTGGCGCTCGCCACCGGAAAGCCGCTCGCCGTTTTCGCCAATAACGGTCTCCATGCCTTCGGGCATACGGTCGATGAACTCATCGCAGCGAGCTATTCTGGCAACGCGGGCAACCTCTTCGTCCGTAGCTCCTTTTTTGCCTATACGGATATTATCTTTTATGCTGGCGTTGAACAGCACCACGTCCTGAAAGACAATGGCGTAGTTCTTCAACAGCGTCTCAGGGTCTATCTGGCTGATGTCCTCGCCACCCAATAGTATTTTACCTTTCTGAATATCCCAGAAACGGGCTGCCAGCTTGGCAAGCGTGGTTTTACCGCTCCCAGAAGGTCCGATCAAAGCTGTAACTTCGCCCTGTTTCGCAGTGAAGCTTCCGCCGTTGCTAACGGTATAGTCCTCGTAACCGAACTCGACATCTTTGAAATCTATACTGTAATCTTTGGGGTTCATTTCCTGTTTTCCTTCCTGAACGGGCATGGTTTTAATCTCTTTGATACGCGCCACCACACCGTCGAGAGCCACGACCAGCGCCATAAAAGTGAGAATTCCCTCGATAGGCAGATAAATGCTTGTCGTAAGGATGAGGTAGGCAATATAGACAAGGATGTTGATTTGTCCGGCAATCAGCATGTTAGCACCGACAATCGCCACCGTGACGATGCCGAGCTTCATCAGCATACCCGCCAGTGAGGTGGCAATGCCGGCGGAGAACTCCACTTTTATCTTTGTACGGGTATTGTTGTCCAGCTTGTGGTAGAACTCGTTCAGTGACCGTTCTTCCAGGTTATAGGATTTGATTTCCTGTATCTGGTCAATCTTCTCCTGCAAATCGTCGAACACCTCGCGACCGGTTTTCACGTGTGCGTCCATAGCCTGTCGTTGTTTCTTTTTGGAAAGGGAAAAGAGCAGCAACGAGACGGGAACAACCCACAATGCCGCCAATCCGAGCTGCCAATTGTAGGCGAGTATCATAATGGAAATGATAATCGTGGAAATGGAAGTGGCATAGATATGTGGCACGGAGTGCGAAAATATCTGTTCATAAAGTTGCAAGTCGCTCATCATGGTTGCCGAAAGGTCGGACACATCACGTTTACCGAAATAAGAGAGTGGCAGTTT
>CAMFNC010000009.1 GCA_945965245.1 uncultured Porphyromonas sp.
CCGCAAGTACTGCCGCCGCCGATGCAGCTTTGGACATCCTGCTCAATGAACCGGAGCGTGTACAAAGTCTTCAAGAAAAAACGAACTACTGCCTGCGCACCCTCAGTGAATATGGTTTTGAAATCGGGAATACCTCCACTCCAATTATCCCGTTATTTATTCGTGACAATAACCTAACATTTCAAATTACACGCGAACTCTTTGAAGAAGGACTTTTTGTTAATCCTGTAGTAGCTCCGGCAGTGGCTCCTGGCAGCACTCTCATCAGGTTTTCATTGATGGCCACGCATACCTATGAGCAATTGGACTTTGGCATCGAAAAGCTGGTCAAAATATTCCGAAAGCATCATCTCATTCCGGATTGATAATTCACTCTGACTGCATACTATATTAAGGAAAAACGCGCATCTTTGGTGGCAAGCCATACAGAGATGCACGTTTTATTTTATTGGATTTATTCGTCAAGAAGGTCGGGACGCAAACGGCGGGTTCGCTCCAAAGCCTGATTCATTCGCCACTCGGCTATCTTGGCCTCATGACCGCTGAGCAAAATCTCCGGCACTTTCCAACCTTTATATTCGGCCGGACGGGAGTAAATGGGCGGTGCCAACAAATTGTCCTGAAAGGTATCATTGAGTGCACTTCCCGCATCGCCAATAGCGCCCGGTATCAAGCGCACCACGGCATCCGCCATTACTGCCGCAGCCAGCTCGCCACCCGTAAGCACGTAATCGCCGATGGAAATCTCACGGGTAATCAGATGGTCGCGCACCCTCTGGTCTATTCCCTTGTAATGCCCGCAGAGTATCATGATATTGCCCAATAAACTCAACTCATTGGCCATGGGTTGGCAAAACTTCTCACCATCGGGTGATGTGTAGATAATTTCATCATATTCCCGCTCCGCCTTCAGGGCACCGATACAACGCTCTATCGGCTCCACACCCATCACCATACCGGGTTCGCCGCCAAAGGGGTAATCATCTACGCGCCGCCAGCGGTTTGTGCTATAATCTCGCAATTGGTGCAAATGTATCTCCACCAGTCCTTTGGCCTGCGCTCTGGCCAAAATGGAGGTATTCAAAGTGCCCTCTATCATTTCGGGCAAAACAGTGATAATATCAATCCTCACGAGGTGTCAAAAGATAAATAATGAAAAAAAACATTAATTGATGAGGTAAAGGTAAGATATATTGCTTATTTTTGAGATTAAATAATGGCGTTTAGGTATTATTGGCACAATGAAAAGTATGACTGACCTGCCTCTTTTTTATGCTCCGGGCATAAAAAAGGAACTTTGTTTGCCTCCAGAAGAGAGCAAACATTGCTTGCGCGTGATGCGCAAAGAGGTGGGTGATACCATCAAGATAACCGATGGGCAGGGTTATTTCCACATTGTGCATATTGATGAAGTCGATAGAAAGAAGGACATTTGCCGTGTGGCAATGGAAGACTCTTTCGCATGGCAAAAGCCATGGTTCGGTAATCTGACCTTGGCCGTCAGTCCCACCAAAAATGCTGACCGCATGGTATGGTTCATCGAAAAGGCGGTGGAAGTGGGCGTGGATAAGATAGTATTGCTGCGCACCGCACATTCAGAGCGCAAGCACTCCCA
Source organism: uncultured Porphyromonas sp. (assembly GCA_945965245.1). Classification (GTDB taxonomy): domain Bacteria; phylum Bacteroidota; class Bacteroidia; order Bacteroidales; family Porphyromonadaceae; genus Porphyromonas. The sequence continues at coordinate 1,616 of CAMFNC010000009.1, forward strand.
TGCAGAGCGACTGGAGCGCGTGGCCGTAAGTGCTATGAAGCAGTCACTCAAGGCCATGCTTCCCACCCTGCAGGTGGATGTGCCTTTCGATAAATTCATTTCGGACGGACAGCCTCAAGGTGCAAAGTTGATAGCGCATTGCGTGGACGAAATCTCCCTGCCGCCGAGGCAACTGCTTCACCATTTGTATTCGGGAGGCGATGCCACAGTAATGATTGGGCCGGAAGGCGATTTTACCCTGCAAGAGGTGCAAGCAGCCATCACAAACGGATTTGCCGGTATCACACTGGGCGAATGCAGACTGCGAACCGAAACGGCGGCATTGGCAGCATTGCAATGGCTTCATACATTGTCCATGATAAATAACCTATAACCGTATATATTAATAGTGTTAATATAAAGCTTATGAAAAAAGAGATTAAATTCAGCTTGGTGTACCGCGATATGTGGCAGTCATCAGGCAAGTACCAACCTCGCGTAGATCAGCTGCGCAAAATCGCTCCCTTGTTTGTGGAGATGGGCTGCTTTGCCCGTGTGGAAACCAATGGTGGCGCTTTCGAACAGGTAAACCTGCTCTATGGTGAAAACCCCAACCGTGCCGTTCGTGAATTTACAGGCATCCTGCATAAAGCCGGCATCCAAACTCACATGTTGGATCGCGGTCTGAATGGTTTGCGCATGTATCCCGTTCCAGCCGACGTGCGCCGTCTGATGTATCACGTCAAGCATGCCCAGGGTGTCGATATCACACGTATATTCGACGGTCTGAATGACCCGCGCAACATTATCCCCTCTATCAAATACGCACTGGAAGCCGGCATGATACCTCAGGCCACCTTGTGTATCACCCACTCACCCGTTCACACCATCGAGTACTACTCCACTCTGGCAGACAAGCTCATCGAAGCCGGTGCCAGCGAAATCTGCTTGAAGGATATGGCCGGTGTGGGTCGTCCTCGCTTCCTCGGTGATTTGGTTAAGGACATCAAGACCAAACATCCCGAAATCATTATCCAATATCACGGTCACACCGGCCCTGGTTTCTCCGTGGCTTCCATGCTCGAAGTTTGCGAAGCCGGTGCCGACATTCTGGACGTGGCCATGGAGCCGCTGTCATGGGGAAAAGTGCACCCGGACGTAATCACCATCCGCGAAATGCTGCATGATGCCGGATTCCAAGTGCCCGAAATCAACATGAATGCTTATATGAAAGCTCGCGCCCTGACGCAAGAATTCATGGATGACTTCCTCGGTTACTTTATCAACCCCTCCAACAAGCACATGTCTTCACTGCTCATCAGTTGCGGTCTGCCCGGCGGTATGATGGGTTCTATGATGGCCGACCTCAAGGGCGTACACGCCGGTATCAACATGTTCCTGCGTGGCAAAGGCGAACCCGAGCTTTCCATCGACGACCTCTTGGTTAAGCTCTTCGACGAAGTAAGCTATGTATGGCCTCGCTTCGGCTATCCTCCTTTGGTTACACCGTTTAGTCAATATGTCAAGAATGTGGCTTTGATGAACGTATATAACTTGGTTCGCGGCGAAGGTCGTTGGCAAGCCATTGACCAGAATACCTGGAACATGATTTTGGGTAAGAGTGGTCGTCTGCCCGGCGCACTTGATCCTGAAATCATTGCTTTGGCCAAAGAAAAAGGCTACGAATTTTCCGACGAAGATCCGCAGGGCAACTATCCCGATGCTCTGGATGAATATCGCAAGGAAATGGACGAGAACGGATGGGAATACGGACCCGATGACGAAGAACTCTTCGAATTGGCCATGCACGACCGTCAATATCGCGACTTCAAGAGCGGCATAGCCAAGCAACGCTTCGAGGAGGAGTTGGACAAGGCCAAGACCGATGCCCTCGTGAAGCAAGGCTACAACGAAGCCGATGCACTCAAAATCAAACGCGCCGGCACCGAACCCATCGAATCACCTGTTAGCGGCACGATTATTTGGGAAGTGGATTTGGAAGACAAATCTGTGGCTCCTGCCATCGGCAGCAAGATTCTGACCGATCAACCTCTGTGCCACATCCAAACACCGGCAGGCTACATTCAGGAAGTTACCTCTAACTTTACCGGTCGCGTGACCGAAGTATTGGCACAAGGCGCCACCGTGCGCAAGGGCGATGCACTGATATATGTGCGCCCTGCCGAGCAAGAAGAAGTATGGCAGTGCCCCAAAGAGCAAAAATTGGTTCGCGTGGAAGACACCGACCCCAAGAAAGTTCATATCAAAAGCCACTTCGCTCACTAAGCTAAGTAGCCACTAATCAAAAACCCCGAAAGCTGCCCATGCAACTTTCGGGGTTCCCGTTTCCTTTCCTTTCGGTTCAATCTTCCACAGGATGTCCCAATAGCGTGGCAGAAGAAGCTGAGTCTATCTGTACCTGCACATACTGCCCCACACGGTAGCCTTTTTTATCGAAGATAACCACCTTATTTTGCTGTGTGCGACCGAAGAGTTGTTCGCGCGAACGCTTACTGAAGCCCTCTACCAGCACTTCAAAAGTTTTACCCACATCTCTCCGATTACTTTCCAAACTCAACTCATTTTGCAGTTCTATCATCTCCGAAAGTCTGCGCAGCTTTACTTCCTCCGGCACATTGTCTGCTAAATTCTTGGCCGCATACGTGCCGGGACGTTCGGAATACTTGAACATAAACGAACTGTCAAATCCCACCTCACGCATCAGTCGCAACGTATCCTGAAAGTCTTCCTCGCTTTCGTCATGAAATCCGCAGAAAAGGTCTGAACTGATGGCGCAATCGGGGATAATGCGGTGAATAGCCTCCACACGGTTCAGATACCATTCTCGCGTATAGTTGCGCTTCATCAGCTTGAGTACACGGTTGCTACCCGACTGTGCCGGCAAGTGAATATGATTGCAGATATTGCGATGCTTAGCCATCATGGTTATGGTATCATCGTCCATATCCTTGGGGTGAGGCGATGTAAATCGGATACGCATCTCCGGTACTGAGGCAGCCACCGTATCCAGCAATTCGGCAAACGAGACCACATGATCACCCTGTTTATAGGCATACGAATTAACATTCTGCCCCAGCAAAGTTACTTCGCGGTAATTCTTGTCACGCAAATCCAGCACCTCGCGCACGATACTATCTATTTCGCGACTGCGCTCTCGACCACGGGTATAAGGCACAATACAGTAGGTACAGAAATTATTGCATCCGCGCATAATGGACACAAATCCGGAAATATGCACTCCTCCGATTTTCAGCGGCATCACATCCTTATAAGTTTCCTGCGTCGATAGCTCCACATTGATAGCCTTTTCGCCGCGCTCCACTGCCCCAATCAGATTGGGCAAATCCAAATAACTATCCGGACCAACGACTAAATCCACATGATGATTGCGGATAAGCTCGTCCTGCACACGCTCTGCCATACAACCCAATACCCCGATAGCCATCTTGCGACCGGACTTACGACGCAGCGCATTATAATATTCCAGCCGATTCAGCACCTTCTGCTCGGCATTGTCGCGCACCGAGCAGGTATTAATCAAAATGGCGTGAGCCTCGTCAGGATTTTCGGTCAGCGCATATCCATCCATCTGCATGATGGATGCCACTACCTCACTGTCTGCCACGTTCATTTGACATCCGTAAGTCTCAATATAGAGTAATTTATCCATGCCTTTTGTTCTTTAGTTTTTTTACCTAATGTCGGCTAAGAACTTATTAATTATTAAAATGTACCAAAACAACCATTTTTATGGGCGGAATGTTTGGTTATGTCTGTTGTCTATTCTATCTTTGTATCCGAAAAAGGTAAGATTTTTCATAGTTAAGGTTTTGGTTAAATAGGTTGGAGCAAGCCGGGAGGTTTGCTCCCCTTTTTTATCATCCGGCTCATTATACATCGCACATTCGTATTGTTGTTCATTGTAGATTAAAATCTATATCTTTGAGCTACAAAAGTAAATAAACTTACCCATTAGCATCCGAAAAGGACTAAAAAACCTTTTGGAGAACAATAAAACAGACGTAGGATTTATTCTAATCTAAAATATCACAAATCAGTAGTTCACTATGGCTTTGAAATTCATGTCAGCTGAAGAGGCTGCAACTTTTGTAAACCACAACGACAATGTTGGTTTCAGTGGCTTTACCCCTGCCGGATGCCCCAAAGTGCTGCCTGCTGCCATTGCTCGTCGCGCAGAGGCATTTCACAAAGAAGGCAAACCTTTCCAAATCGGTATGTTTACAGGTGCCAGCACCGGCGATCGCCTCGATGGCGAATTGGCACGCGCACATGCTGTCAAGTTCCGCACCCCATATCAATCCAATAAAGATATGCGCACCGGCATCAACAGTGGCGAAATCAAATATTTCGATATGCACCTTTCCATGGAAGCACAAGAAATCCGCTACGGATTTCTCGGCCCGGTGGATGTGGCCATCATTGAAGCTGCCGATGTAACCGAAGAGGGCGAGATCGTACCCACCAGCGGTGTAGGCATCCTACCCACCATAGCCAGATTGGCTAAAGTCATCATAATAGAACTTAACGACAAACACCCTAAAGAAATTCGCGGTATTCATGACCTCTGCGAGCCTCTCGACCCTCCTTATCGCAAAGATCTTCCTGTGTATTCACCCTCCGACCGTGCCGGAAGCCCCGTGCTCAAAGTAGATCCCGCCAAGATTGTGGCTGTGGTGCGCACCAGCGAACCGAATGACGATAGCGGCTTTGCTCCTCTGGACGAGGTAACACAAGCTATCGGTAACAATGTGGCCAAATTCCTCGTAGAAGAAATTCGTTCCGGTCGTATCCCCAAAGAATTTCTCCCCTTGCAGAGCGGTGTGGGCAATGTGGCCAACGCTGTATTGGGCGCATTGGGCGATAATCCTGAAATTCCGGCATTTAACGTCTATACCGAAGTAATCCAGGATGCCGTTATCGAGTTGATGAAAAAAGACCGCGTCAAATTCGCCAGTGGATGTTCTCTCAGCGTTAGTCGCAGTGTTATCCAAGACATCTATTCACACCTCGACTTCTTCAAAGACAAATTGCTGCTCCGGCCGCAGGAATACTCCAACAGCCCCGAAATTGTTCGCCGCTTAGGTGTTATCACCATCAACACCGCACTCGAAGCCGACATCTTCGGCAATATCAACTCCACCCACGTCAATGGCGTGCGTATGATGAATGGAATCGGTGGTTCAGGCGACTTTACCCGCAATGGATACATCTCCATCTTCACCACTCCCAGTACAGCCAAAGATGGTAAAATCAGCTCCTTTGTGCCCCTGGTATCGCACATGGATCACACCGAGCACTCCGTTAAGGTTATCATCTCCGAATATGGTATTGCCGACCTGCGCGGCAAGAATCCTCGCGAACGTGCCGAAGAAATCATCAACAAGTGCGTTCACCCCGATTATCGCAAATTGCTGACCGACTATCTGAATATGGGCATTGCCGGTCAAACACCGCAAAACCTGAAGTGCTGCTTCGCTTTCCACCAAGAGATGGCTAAGAGTGGCGATATGCGCAATGTAAACTGGGGAGAATATAATAGATAATATCTCTCCCCTTTTCCAATAAAAAAGCGTGCATGGCAAATCAATGCCGTGCACGCTTTTTAAATATCCACCAATCACTATAAGCTCCTTACTCAATACCATGTGGTTTCTGTGATTTTTAATCACTACTTTTGTGCCGTACAAATACGGTGACAAGCTCGATTTTTTATCTCGGCCATGTAAACCGAACGGGCAAGTCGCTCTTTATTCAAGATTATGAAAGAAGAATATGTGGCTTCGGTGAGTCGATTCATTGCCGATTACGCCGCACATCTGATGTCCACAGGCGTGCATACCTCACGCGTGGTGCGCAATAGCAAACGCATAGGCTGTGCTTTTAATTTGGAGGTTTACTTAAGCGTACAACAGAAAAGCATCATCCTAACCATCCAAGACCCAGAAACGGGCAAAAGGAACAACGAGGTAATCGAGGTACCGCCTCATCCCATCAGCTTCGAGCATAACGCTGCACTCAGTGCACTCAGTTGGGAAGCTGTGGATGAGAAACTGTCGTTGGAGGTTCTTCAAAAGCGTTACAACAAAATCCTGTCTGCCCCCAAGATTCATCCGCTTTTCGTGTTAATTCTGGCCAGTCTAGCCAATCTTTCGTTTTGCCGTCTTTTCGGGGGAGATCTCATTTCCATGGGTATCGTCTTTTCCGCCACCATGGTGGGAATGTTTCTAAAGCAACAGATGCAGAAACGGCATATCAATCATTTCATTGTGTTCATGATATCGGCATTCGTAGCTTCACTCTGCGCCTCCACCTCACTGATTTTCAAGGATGCCACTTCCGACATTGCTCTTGCCACCAGTGTGCTTTTCTTAGTACCGGGTGTGCCATTGATTAACGGGGTGATAGATATCGTGGAGGGATATGTGCTCAATGGGTTTGCACGGATCACAGAGGCCGCCTTGCTGGTGGTAAGTATTGCTGCCGGTCTTTCGGTTACATTGTTAATGGTCAAAGACAGTTTACTATGAAAGAAGCGATGGAGATAATAATAGCTATTTTGACAGATGGTTTCTTTGCGGCATTGGCGGGTATCGGCTTCGGTAGCATTTCGGACCCTCCGTTTCGGGCTTTCAAGATGATCGCCACCCTGGCAGCTGCCGGACATGCCTGCCGCTTCGTACTGATGAGTTTTGGCGGAGTGGATATAGCCACCGCTTCGCTAGCCGCCGGGCTGGTCATTGGCTTCGGCAGTCTGTGGCTGGGCAAGCGGGTGCGCTGCCCCATGACGGTACTTTACATCCCAGCTCTATTGCCCATGATTCCGGGTAAGTTTGCTTATAATATGGTCTTTTCGTTTTTCATGAGCCTACAATCTCTGCACAATGCAGAGCGGCTGCGCATGTATATGGAAATGCTTTTCAGCAATACCATTGTGGCAGTGGCGGTAATCTTCATGCTCGCCGTAGGCGCCACTTTTCCGATATTCATTTTCCCCGACAAAGCATTTTCGATGACGCGCCGACACAATCAATCCAACGACTAATATAATATGGAAACATTTTGGCGTACAATAGCGCTTTACAACGCCGGCACCTGGGCGGTGCAGATAGTTCTGATGCTCACCGGCATTCTATTGACAGCAATACTGTTGCATCGTCCCAAAGCATGGGTGGGAAAAGCCATGAAAATCTACATGATTTTGCTCTATGTATGGATTGCCGCAGTGTACTACTTTGTTTATTGCGCCGAACGAAATTACAACGAAGTCATGGCCATTTTCTGGCTGGTGATGGCTATTATCTGGGTTTGGGATTTATTCAGTGGCTACACGGTATTCGAGCGCACGCACAAGTACGATGTCACTGCCTATACATTGCTGGCCATGCCGTTTGTCTATCCGGTGGTATCTCTGCTGCGAGGACTTACGTTCCCCGAAATGACCTCACCGGTAATGCCCTGTTCGGTGGTGGTCTTCACTTTCGGGTTACTATTGCTTTTCACCCGGCGAGTCAATATTTTTCTAGTGCTCTTTCTCTGTCATTGGTCGCTTATCGGACTATCCAAAACCTATTTCTTCGGCATCCCAGAAGATTATCTGCTGGCAGGGGCATCTATCCCCGGTCTGTATCTGTTTTTCCGCGAATATTTCCTGAACGATCTGCACACCGACACCAAACCTTCGGCACGCTACATCAATCTACTATTGATTACCGTGTGCATCTGCCTGCTTGTGCTGCTCACGCTCTCCCTATTTATGGAGGCTGCACAATAAAACACACGTGTCAGAGGGATTGGCAGAAATCATCGAGGCGGTGCAGATATGTAATCTGTGCCCGTGTACGGCGATAGTTATGCTCGGGATCGGTCACTTTGTAGTAAGTATCGCCATTGAGATAGTCTGTCAGGAAGCGCACTGCCTGCATATAGGTCATCATGCGTCCGGCATACGGGATGAGCGATTTTTCGGTTTCGGTCAGAAAATCTGCCGCCTGCACATACCCCTCCACAAAAGCATGATACACATCCGCCTTTACTGCTATGCGGTCGATATCCGGTTCATCTTCCGGCGTGCTGCACACACCGGTGCGAATGAAATCGCCCACATCGCTCAAAATAAAACCGGGCATCACCGTATCCCAATCCACCACGCAGAGCACTTCTCCACGAGCATCAAAGAGAATATTATCCACTTTAGTATCACAGTGAATGGTGCGTTTGGGCAGCATCCCCGCGGCATACAACCGCTCATGATGGGTAAATTCATGGCTCCGAGCCAATAACTCATCCACCCAAGGACACACATGAGTCAGTCGGTCGGCAACATTGCGCCTTACCGCTTCCTGCAACTCTTCTATGCGGAAGCTCACATGGTGAAAATTAATAATGGTTTCACCCAATTCACCCTCGGGAATAGTGGCAAGGATGCTTTCAAATTGTCCAAAAGCCCAACCGGCACTGCGAGCTGTATCGGGATTGACTTCGTTAAGGCTCACGCTATCGGCTATGAAGCGACACAGTCGCCAATAGTTTTCGCCCACCTGCACATAATTTTTCGTTGGGTCGGCAGCCACTGGATAGAAATAGAGATATTTGCGCCGGGCATCAGGGTCGGTGGCATAATGCCGAGCCATCGTCCGGCTAACCACATCCAAATTGTGCTGCAACACTTCCACACGCGGAAATACATGATGATTGATACGCTGTAAGAGCCATTGTGGTTCGTTGGCAGGATTGCAGATAATAAAGGTGTCATTGATATTACCACGCCCCAAAGGTCTGATTTCGCCCACGAGTTCATCGGGCAGAAAAAGGCTGAAAATATGTTGCTGCTCGGTCATAATGAATGAGAAAGAGTGTTAAATGTTTGTTATACCCAAAGATAACGTTCTTTTGGATTGAGCGAGGAATATATGAAAAAAAGTGCCGCAAATCGGAATGTACTTCGATTTGCGGCACTATAATATTATCAGCCTTTCGGACGATTATTCAAATTCCAATTTGTTTTCGCCGGCCTTGATAGCTTCATCGAGGTGATCCATCCATACCTTCAGGATGCTGTCATAGTCTGCCAGACCTTTCAGGATGCAGTTGGATATCGGTACATTATATCCCAATTTGGTCAATTGAATGCGCCAGCTCTGCTCTTCCGGCTTAGCCTGCGGATCTTCATCACCGGCCATGTCATTATTGGCGTGGTCGCCGGCTATACTCATCAGTGGAGCCAATTTGATACCGGCACCCTTAGGCATCTGCTTTTTGATATTGGGGAGCAAATAGTTATCTGCCAACATATCAAGAGCATCCACGGTGGCAACAAAGAAATTAGGATTCTTGGCCTTGAGATAGTTTTCGATTTCATGGTAACGCTTGTTGGCAAACGAATAGCTGTCTTCGGGATTACCGTGACCCATCAACGCGACACCCATACCGGCTTCCACGTCTTTCTTGTAAATATTGAAAAGAGCAGCACCCACGGCTTCCACATCGGCTTCGTCGCGAAGTAACGGTTCACCGAAAAGAAGTGTTTCCACGTGCGGTTTTTTTGCTTCTGCCAGTGCAGTCATTTCTTTTCTGAAGTCCTTGATGTAGCGGTCGCGTAGCATGATGTATTCCTCACCGGGGATTACATGCAATGACTGCACATAGATGGTCTTATAACCTTTTCGGTTTAGACCTTTCAACCAGAAATCAGGTGTCACATAGTATTCACCCGTTTTGGCACCCCAGCGGGTAATGGTGGTGGTGGCAGTAAAAGAGAGATACACATCCGTATTGGGGTATTTCTTTTTGAATTTATCCAGCATAGACTTAAAGGTCTTGTGCGGATCTTCGTAAGTACTGCCAAAAGTGACCAACAGGAGTGCAGTGTCGTGTTTTTTGTCGATTTGTGACAAAACCGTGTTCATTT
>CAMFNC010000010.1 GCA_945965245.1 uncultured Porphyromonas sp.
CGCGTCAGGATGAAGGAGATGAGATGTTCGGTTCGTCCACCTTGGCTCGTTCGCTGGTGCGCTTCTCCATGTCTTTTGCCAACACATTGCACATGATTACGCCCGCTCCTGTGGGTCGCTGGTTGGACAGCCGATTCAAAAAGAATGAGGCCATCATGGAGCAAGGTGCTGCTTTTGACCTTGTGCGCGCCTCCGTCAATTTGGTTATGGCGGGTCTGCTCATTGCCTTGGGTACTTCGCTCAAACTGCCCCTTTCTACCACCTATGTTTCGTTTATGGTGGCTATGGGAACTTCGTTGGCCGACCGTGCTTGGTCTCGTGAAAGTGCTGTATTTCGCATTACAGGCGTGGTCAGTGTGATTGGCGGTTGGTTCGTGACTGCCGGAGCAGCCTTTGTGCTGGCTTTTTTTGTGGCCGGAGCCATGTGGTTGGGAGGGTTCATTGCCATGGGCATCATGATTGTATTGGCAGTCCTGGCTCTTATCAGTAGTAACAGACGATTCAAGGCTCGCAAGCAGAAAGAAAAGCAAGATGAGATATTTACCCGAATGATGACCACCAAAGACAAAGACGAAGTGTGGGATTTACTCTGCGAACACCTGCGTGTGAACCAAGGAGCTCTGCTGAAGTTTGTGGGCAAAAACTTTTCACAAGTGACCAATGGCTTTATGGACAATAACATCAAGTTGCTGCGCAAATCTGCACGCAAATCCACCCAACGCAGAGATATGATTAAGGTGGTGCGTCGCAAAGAAGCGGCCGGTATGCGTAAGGTGGAGAAAATCACTGTGATAGAAAAAAACACGTGGTTTCATCTCAGCAGCAACCATGCTCAGCACATGGTTTATTGCTTGCGCCGTATGGGCGACCCTTGCAAAGACCATGTGGATAATAATTTTACTCCGCTATCGGCAGAGTGTATAGAAGAATTTACTCCCGTTCGAGACCGGATTCTGAACCTATTGGACTATGCCCGTGATGTGGAATTGGAAAATAGATTAGAAACTGATCTGCCCATCGTGCAGCAAAAATGCGCAGATATTACCTCCGGTCTTTTGGCTTTGCGCAAGAAACAATTGGCACGTATCCAGCATACCGATGACAGTCTGAATGTATCTTTGGTATATCTGAATATGCTGCAAGAAACTCAAGAAATGATTAATTCTATGGAAAATATGCTCCGCTATGCACAAATGTTTATCCAAGAAGAACATTTGGATATAGAAGAGGATATAGACACCGCTATCGCCACCCCACAACTGCAATAGTTTGTACCAACGTAAACCTAATAAATCCCCGCAACGCTTTAACGTTGTGGGGATTTTATGATGCGACAACCTGCTCGTTAATCAAATCATATCACCCAACTTCTCTTGCAATTCGCGGCGTGCAAAGAAAATGCGACTTTTAACTGTACCCAGAGGAATATCTAAGGCCTCGGCTATTTCATTATATTTATAACCAGACACATACATGGAGAAAGGTTCTTTAAGCGTATCGGAGAGGTTTTCGATGGTTGCTGTAATCTCTTTGATGTCCATGCTGCCTTCGGGGGTTGTATGACCACCTTCATTCATGACCGGCACATTGTAGAGATCCATGCTGCTATCAATAATGGATTGTGAGCGAACAACCTTGTGGTAGTTGTTGATAAATATATTGCGCATGATGGTAAGCACCCATCCTTTGAAATTTACATTGTCCACAAATTTGTCTTGATTGGAAAGCACTTTGAGCGAAGTATCCTGTACCAAATCTTCGGCATCCTCCACATCTGTGGTCAGAGAGAGCGCAAAGTTGCGCATATAGTCCTGCATGCCCAAAAGGCTTTTCTGAAATTGTGTTGCGTTCATACTCTTTATATAGTTGTTGTTTTTTTGTTATTCAATTATTTTTACTAAACTTTTATCGCAAAGATAGTGTTATTGATAGGCTTTGGTACATTTTTTCTATCTAATTTTTCTATATTTAGATAGACAAGTTCTATAACTCTGCAAGATGAAAAAAAGAGCACTCCCCACGGGCCTGCTGCTGAGCCTCCCCAAGACGATAAAGCAACTGACACGATACAGTGGTTATTACCGCGAAGGCAGCTTCAAAAATAAGATTGTGCGTGTGGCCGCCGGTATAGGACTGGCCGCCACCGAAGAGGCTCTATGCCTCTATTATCTGCTGTGTAGCGGTTCACATCGGCTCACGGTGCAAGATAAAGCTATGATAATCGGGGCATTGGGATATTTCGTCATGCCCATAGACCTTATACCGGATTTCATATTGGCTGCCGTGGGGTTCAGTGATGATGTAGCGGTTATCATGCTGGTGCTCAATGCGCTGGAGAAAAAGATTACGCCCGACATTCGCATGCTGGCACACAACAAAGCCTGCGCTCTGTTTCGTTGTTCGGATACTCTGCCCGACATGCCGGCCGAAGCAGACTTATACACCGAAACCGAAGCAGACAACTATCCGCTGCAAGAGCCTCCCTCATCTTTCTGATTTCATCATCGCTCCAGCCGAGGGGTGCAATGTTTGATTTGCAGCGGAAGCGCATAATCATGCAATCCGTCTGCCGTAATATCCAAACGTAATAGCAAAGCACGGCTGTTGATGGGGCGATGCTGGTCAAAAATAAAATTCCCCAAACTGTAATAAATCGGCTTGCCCCGATAATGTTCTATGGATTGAGCCGTATGTGAGTGGTGCCCCACGATGCAGTCGGCTCCGCCATCTATCAGTTTGCGTGCCTGAAAGCGTTGGATGACCTCCGGTCGCTTACGATGCTCGGCTCCCCAATGGAGCATCACAATGATATAAGCATGGGGAGATAGCTTCCTGATTTTCTGAACCTTCTTCACTAATGCATCATTTCTGCATTCACATACTGATGGTTCATCGGGTAGGTAAGACCAGTTTTCGGATGCCACGTACTGCGAACTCAGAATATACACCGGCCTCGGATTGCGGGTCAGTAGCAATGGTCGGCAGGCTTCTTCCGCATTATTACCCATGCCCACAGGTATCATCCCAGCCTTACGGATATTGTGCCAAGTATCCACCATCCCCTTGCGTCCCTGATCCATCACATGGTTATTGGCCATATTGAGATGCGTGATACCGTGGCGATGTAATGCAAAGAGCCATGCCGATTCGGCACGGAAGATATATTTTTTATTGATAGGGTGGCGGATGGCGGTGGCAGGACATTCCAGATTGGCTATCACAATGCGACATTGGCGGAATATGGAGTCCATATCCCGATGAAATAAGGCGTCTATTCCGCGTCGCTCCACCACTGCGCGCACACCGCGATCCAGTAGTAAATCTCCCACCAAAGCCATCCGCAGTGTATCGGCTGATGATGCGGCATGCAGCATATATGTATGCAAAAGAAGCATTGCCCCCATCCCGAAGGAGAGGAGCAATGCCCGAAATGAAAAAGAAAGTCTTTGCTTAACAGCCACCACTATAAAAAACCACTTCGTTATCTGTGATCGCTTGCGATGGCAATATGATTTCATTGATCCAAGCAGGCACACCGTGTCGTGGTTCGCTCTTCAGCTCCTTTTGCCATTCTTCGTCCGTCATACGCAAATCATTCATGGAGCGTCCGAACTCATGATATGAGAATACGGCACCACGAGTCAGATAAAGCCTTCCTTGGATTTCCACTACCACATAAAGGTCATTTACATAACCGGTGGCTTCATAGACCACGGTTTTTTTCGGATTGTTGGAAGTATTGGCTGTAAATACATCGGCCACCACAGCCACTTGTTTATCTGCACCTTTTACATCGCTCCAATTATCCAACGATTGGCCATTGTTTTTCAGCATATCCAGGGTTGCCCATTCGAAAGAGGCTCCGATGATCTCGATCTGACGATACTCCTCTTCACTAAGTGGGGTGCCCATCAATTCCTTTTGACTGATGTTACGCAGGAATAGAGCCTGCTCGCGCACAGTCTCATGTTTTCGCTCAATTGTTTCGGTGAATAAATTGAGTCTTTTGAGCATATCGCCGGTCAGATCCAGCAGTTCCAGAGCTTTGTTCCAATAAGCAACATTGGGCTCCACATAGCCCACGGTCAGCGGTTCTGGCATACCGCCACCGCATTCCGCTCCCATCGGTTGTTCGCCGTAGAGAATGACATCATGCTTCAGCTCGGCCCACGATGCCAAAGCCGCGTTGATGTTTTTCTTGCCCCACTGTGGTGTTTGCATGAAATAGGGATACTCTTCATTGGCTTCTTCCAGCGATACCAAAGATTCTATCCACTTATTGTATAACGTTTTATTCCAGTCGGTGGATTTCATCTTTTCCTGCATTTTACCAAGGCGTTTGGGGTATTCTTCCCAATTTTCGCCCTCCTTGAGTTCGTTTAACAAGATGCTTTCCGCCGTCTTACTGCCGAATGCGGCAAAGATGTCCAAACCGGTGGGTTTGCCACGTTTGGTGGGTTTGTTTTTGGCATCTATCAAACCCAACATGATTTCAGCATCCACCAAATAGCGTTGGGGCATCAGATTGATTTTTTCCCGGCAGGTATTTTGCTCCATCGGTTTTACACGGTTTTGCTTCTCTTCCAATTTCTTCATCATGGCTTGCAAATCAGCTAGTTTGGCATCATTGTGCAGCAAATCCTGCATGGAGTAGCCTCCACGCTGTATCTCCTCTGCCAGTTGAGCCACGGATAGATTGTCCGGCTCGCCCACGATGAATTCGATGGGCGTGGCCATGGCACGGTATTGCTTCAGCTGTTCGGGATGCTTATTGAGCATATCCGCTTGTAAGAGGAAGAGGCGCAAGTCATCATTTTCGTAGAGGCAGACGGGTGTGGTCTGATACCACATCATGGCCAAGAAATAGCGTTGCAAATCTGCATTGCGCGTATAGTGACCGCGAGGACGGAACAGTGAGTAGCCGAACTTATATTCTGTATAGCCCAGAAATTCCGAAAAATTGTCGTTACCCGATTTGCATTTTTCAATCTCGGATTCCACTGTGGCTCGATATTCTTTGGGCACAGTCAAACGGTTATTGTTGGTTAGCAAAGCATGACCAATGGCATAGTAAGCCATATTATAGGCTGCCATCTGCCGCAGCCGTTCATCCTGTGTGGTATTCAGCAATTTCTCCATGTGACCGTGCATGGCCATGCCGAAATCTTGGAGTATCGGGATTAGTTTTTCTTGCTCCAGTGTCATGAGCATGGAGCTGAAATACATATGGAAGAGCTGCATGAACATATCCGTGGTCACGAAACTCGGAAAATTGTGATAATCATTGTTTTCATACACATGAAAAAATTGATCGTAAGTTTTGGGCACCATCACAAATCCATTTTTGGCCAAAGCAATCTGCATCTCTTGGTCAAAGGTTTCCATAATAAACGGATTGGCCACATTGCGGATATTGACCCGATAGCCTTCGGGCACGGTGAAGTTGTTTTGAATGATTTCTGCTTCACGCCGATCGAGTTTGTCGAGAAAGGCCTGTTGCTCGGCACTTAATTGGGATTTTTCGGAGATCTCAAAAGTTTCCTCTATGCGATCCAATATCTTCCGATACCATGGTTGTGTCTTCAAGACCGCAGATAGATCCGATTCGTTAATCCATTCGCCATTGTGAGCCAGTAGCGATGCTCGCAGCAAACGCACTTCGTAAAGGGTGGCATTGGAAATATCGCGATTTAAATCCACGGTATCAACCAACGATTTTAGTGCGAATGTGGTGGGCAATAGCTCCAAATCCGCATCACTCTGGGCTTTGCCTCCCCGGCAGGAGGAACAGCACACGGAAGCCATGGCGCATAGCAACCATAGCACCGGCAAGAAAGTTTTGTGTGTCATCATTGTTTGTTTTTTGATGGATGAGTTAGTTTTCTTTGACTTGAAGTAACGACTTGGCCTTTTCGGTATCCAGTTCGCGTTGCAGATAGCGCACAAACCGAAGACCGAATGATTGCCAGCGATATTCGGAAATCAGATAATTGCCGCTCTGTTCGCGCTCCATACAGCGCACACGTGGCTCTCCGTGAATGTGAACAAAGCGAAAGTCCTCCAGCGGGCGACCCACACGCGAACCCAGCCAAAGAGGACGAACATAGCCTTTATGGTTCTTAAAGATAAATAATCGTTTATCTATTGTGGGGAAAAAGCGAGTAGATTTGATGACGCCCACCAGGGCATCCTCCACACCATTGTCATCCACATCGCCAACCTGAAATTGATATACCTGATACGGCAATTCCCATCGGTCGGTAACCGAATCATTGGTATGCCGAAGATGATAAAGGCTGTCGGAAAGGCGAATCAGTGAAAAACCGGCATCACGACTTCGGGCAGGTGATGATGTGCATCCTATCCAAAAGAATACGAAAAAGAAAAAGACAATCGCACCTCTGACTTTTGCCATGATTAAACCGATATTAATTAATAACAAGTTAAAGGTAGAAATTTATTTTAGAAATAAAAAACGCACCCTTTCGCACCCTGGGTGCAAATTCCAAGAATAAGTGCAACACTGAGTTGAATTTTTATCGGACAGCAATATTTGTTTTCATGTTTTAGACATGTTGAGCTGTCGATGGATGTTTATTTTTTCCATCGGAAGCTCTTTTTTTGTTTCGTACGGCCGTTTCTGAAGGCTTGATTTTATGCGTGTTCGGATGGTGTCAAAATTTTATGCACAAATCAATTTCAATTTATGCATAAATTGCGCGCGTTTTATACATAAAACAATTTCATTTTGTGCATAAAATTTATGCATCTATAAATCAAAAAGTGGCGTGTACTGAAAA
>CAMFNC010000011.1 GCA_945965245.1 uncultured Porphyromonas sp.
TTTTTGAACAGCCGTATCGGCAGAAACGATGCGATCTTGATACACCTTTTTCCAGTCATTTGCCATTGTTTCGTGATTGTAATTAGATTTTAGTTTATAAACAAAATGTCACTGCCCTTGAGCCAGAGCAGTGACAAAAATAATCATTTTGCTGCATTTTTGCAGCCATTTTTCTATTACGATGTCTCTCCCAAATAAGGTTTCAGGGTCAAACACTTATCGCTAACGCGCAGTTTGCGAATGGCTTTTTCTTTAATTTGACGCACACGCTCACGTGTCAAGCCAAATTGATCGCCAATTTCTTCCAGTGTCATTTCCTGATTATCGCCAATGCCAAAAAATAACTTTATGATTTCGGCCTCTCGTTCGCTTAGTGAACCCAGCACATTATCAATTTCCTTAGCCAATGATTCGTCCATCAAAGTGCTGTCTGCATTTGGTGAGTCCTCGTTAGGCATCACATCTAACAGACTGTTGTCTTCGCCTTCCACAAACGGGGCATCCATAGAAATATGTCGACCTGCCACCTTCATGGTATCCGAGATCTTGTCTTCGGCAATATCCAATTCGCGTGCCAATTCAGAACTGGAGGGTTTGCGTTCGTGTTCTTGCTCGAATTTCTGCAAAGCTTTGGTAATCTTATTGAGCGTACCCACTTGGTTTAGGGGCAGACGCACAATACGGGATTGCTCCGCCAGAGCTTGCAAGATGGATTGTCTGATCCACCATACGGCATAAGAGATAAACTTAAAACCACGAGTTTCGTCGAATTTTTCAGCGGCCTTGATTAACCCCAGATTACCTTCGTTAATCAAGTCCGGCAAACTAAGCCCTTGGTTTTGATACTGTTTAGCCACAGAAACCACAAAACGAAGATTGGCGCGCGTTAGTTTCTCCAAAGCCTTACGGTCTCCCCGCTTGATAGCTTGAGCCAATTCCACTTCTTCCTCTACAGTAATCAGGTCCTCACGGCCTATTTCCTGCAAATATTTATCTAAAGACGCACTCTCGCGATTTGTGATAGATTTTGAAATCTTTAACTGCCTCATCTGTTTCTTATTTAATGCTATAAGGAGCGCAAAAATACTAATAATAATTGATTATAACATTATCAATTAAAAAAGAAGCTGTATGCAAGAGGCATAAATGCTTAGGGTCGTATTGGGGTTCATTGTTAGCCATTCTAACAAGAATTTCCTTACACGTAGGATTATCGGAAAGACCAAGCACGGCATACACACCGCTTCATTTCCGAACACAGATTACTCCTTATCATATCTGCATCCGTAAGAAAAAACTCCGCACACTGCGATTTTGTTCAATGCCCGATCACAGAAAGGAAATTACGGAGGTATACTGCCCCCCCATCAGACATATAACTTTCGGGATGAAACTGTACACCAAAAAGTGGGTAATCCCGATGCCGAAATGCCATTATAGAATTATCGGATTGAGCATGAGCCGTCACACACAGACACCGGGGTACCGTCTCTTCGTCCACTATCCAGGAGTGGTACCTACCGATATGAGCTTGAGGCGGCAAACCGTGCAAAAGGCAATCTTTTTCATCCACATGAGTCAGCACGTCGATATGTCCATGTAGCGGAGCCGATAAGCAGATAAGCTCGGCTCCAAAATATCCAGCCAGAGCCTGATGCCCCAGACAAACACCCAACATGGGAACTGTGGCATGGTAACGAGCTATCAGGTTCATCAGATTAGGTTGTTCATCGGGCAATCCGGGACCGGGAGAAAGCAATAAACCGTCACATCGGTTCATCATCTCCGAGGTTATTTCTTCGGTGTAATGGACTTCGGACGCGCATTCCGGAATGTGCCGAAGCAGCTCCACCAGGTTATAAACGAACGAATCGTGATTGTTAGCTATCAATATATGTTTCATTACGAAGTGCGAAGATATTACATTTGTAAACGAAACAAACCATTATTCCCCCTCCAAATGGATGAAATCAAACCAAAAACGACTCAACGACTGAATGAATTGGGTGCACAGCGCACCCCGTTTTTCTTCTTCTGGGATTATGAATTAAACGAACTGATTGTGGTGAAACAACCACTGATACAACAAGATATCCTCTTCAACATTCGAGGCATTACCAATACCCACTCACAACCGGACAACACAACGCCTGCACGTCTGACTCCACACCCTATCACTTTCGAAGCGTATGAGCGCAAATTCGAGATTGTACGCCATGCACTCCAACGAGGTGATAGCTTTTTGGCCAATCTGACCATAGCCACGCCCATCGAGTTGAATATCTCTCTGCTTGAAGTTTTTCATCGTGCTCAAGCCTTATATAAATGTTATCTGCCGGGGCGTTTTGTATGCTACTCTCCCGAATGTTTCGTGCGCATCCACCACAACGAAATCAGCAGTTATCCCATGAAAGGCACCATAGACGCCACCCTACCCCATGCCGAAGAAACCATCCTGAACGACTATAAAGAAACCGCCGAACACTACACCATTACCGATTTAATTCGCAATGATTTGAGTAGTGTGAGTCACAATGTGGCGGTGCAACGTTTCAGATACATAGACCGACTAAAAACTAACAAAGGTGAATTACTTCAGGTAAGCTCCGAAATCGTGGGTCAATTGCCCGAAAACTGGCAAAGACAAGTGGGAGACATCTTGATAAACCTACTACCGGCAGGCTCAATTTGTGGAGCACCCAA
>CAMFNC010000012.1 GCA_945965245.1 uncultured Porphyromonas sp.
ATAAGCACAATAACAGACAAATCTGAAAGAGGAAGTGAAGGAAGATTTATTTGCAGTCATTGACCCGGGAAGCACCTTTTCCGTGGGAGTCGTGGGACGAAAATTGCCGGACGGACGCGTATCGCCCATTGCCACACATACCGAACGCTCCATGGGATGCATCCGCCATGGATATATCTACAATATTGAAGCCACCGCCACGATTTTTAAGCGGATTATCGATAGCCTGAACAGCAGATTGGACGAGGGTGCCACCATTAAATCCATTTATCTGGGTTTGGGGTGCCAATCCATGCGCTCGCACGCATTTACCTCCGGAATGGACTTGGGGGAAGAAGGCAAGGTTATCACTGCCGAACATTTGCAGACACTACGCCAGCGTGCCAGCAATGAGCAATATCACGGGCTTAGCGTAGTAAAAGTGGCAGACCCTCTATATTATGTGGATGGAAGGCCGGAAGTCAATCCACAAGGGATATTCTGTCATCACCTGGAAGTCTGCTATCAGGTTGTCACCGTGCGCAGCAGCATCATGAAAAATCTGCACGATGTGGTGGAGAAATATCTTGGATTAGAATTGGCCGGTATTTTGGTTACACCGATGGCCGAAGCCGAAATGGTGCTGACCAATGAGGAAAAGACTTTGGGATGTGCGCATGTGAATATCGGAGGGGGCTGTACCACATTGTCCATCTATCAGAACCGCATGCTTGCAGCACTGTATGTGCTACCATTCGGTGGTCAGAATGTAACCCGAGACCTCACAGCACTTCGCTTTGTGGAGCAAGATGCCGAGCATCTGAAATTAAAATATGTATCCATGACCCTGGAGGGCATTCGCGATAAATATGTTTCTATCGTTTCCAATGACCATAAAACAGAGCGCAAACTCAAGCAGCTGGATATCAATCAGTATGCCGCGGCCAGAATGAATGAAATCACCTACAACTTCCTAAATCTCATCGAAGAAGCCGGCTATACTGAGAAATTGGGCGCAGGTATGATTGTGACCGGCGGCGGAGCCATGCTGAACGGCTATATGGATCAACTGAAAAGTCAAATCGGAGTGGTGCGCCAAGGATTTCTGCGCAAAGAAACCGTGGATGAGATGAACGAAACTATCCGCAACGAAAAAGACGGCCGATATCTAACGGCATTGGCATTGCTTACCCAAGCAGAAAAACCATGCGTGAAATTCGTTGAAAAATCACTTACCGAAATGTTTGAGAGTGCTTCATCCTCACCCACTCATACAGGCCTCGACCCATCTCTCCGATCCGATTTTCACACCGACTCTGATGGCGAAGAAGAATATTGGAGTGAAACTGACAAGCATTTCTCTGTTTTTGATGAAAGTGATGATACAGAGCAGGAAGTTCCCTCTACAGAACAACGACAAGAAGCGTATAAGAAACAAAATGAGGAATGGGAGAAAAACCGGGGGAAAATAACCAACCGCTCTTCACTCTTCGCCAAAGGGTTACGCAAAATGAGTGACAAGCTATCCGACCTCTTTAACGGCGATGAGGATGACGATGATAACGAACGAATTTAATCACAGATGAAAGGGTAATCACAATGATAGAAAATAACAATCCATTGATAGACTACGACTACGATCAGTCCGAAGAAGAACCCATCATCAAAGTGGTGGGCGTGGGCGGAGGCGGAGGCAATGCCGTAGAAAACATGTTCTCTAAACAGAAAGTCAAAGATGTGGCTTTCCTGCTCTGCAATACGGACAAGCAGGCACTCAAGCGCAGCACGGTACCCAATCAACTGATTTTGGGGCCCAATGTAACTTTGGGGCTCGGAGCCGGAAATCGTCCGGAAAGAGCACGCGAAGCAGCAGAAGCCAGCGAAAACGAAATAAGACAGGCATTGAAAGCCGGCGGCACGCAGATGGTATTCCTCACGGCCGGCATGGGTGGCGGCACCGGCACCGGAGCTGCACCCGTTATAGGTCGCTTGGCCATGGAAGAGGGATTGCTCACAGTAGGCATCGTTACCATCCCATTTCTTTTCGAAGGACGCAAAAAAATCTTACAAGCCTTGGAGGGTGTGCGCGAAATCCGAAAAAACGTGGACGCCCTCCTGGTGGTCAATAATGAGAAGCTAAGAAGCATCTATTCGGATCTATCACTATTCAACGCTTTCGACCGTGCTGACGAGACATTGCTCAATGCTGCCAAAGGGATTTCAGACATGATTACCAGCCCCGGCCGCATCAATCTAGACTTTGAAGACGTCAAAACCACACTTAAAGATGGTGGTGTGGCCATTATCAGTACCGGCTATGGCGAGGGCGAAAACCGTATGCAGAAAGCATTGGATCAAGCCTTGTGCTCCCCATTGCTCAACAATAATAATATCTATAAGGCTCGCCGCATATTGCTTAATATTTACCAGTCATCCGAATATCCCATCGGTACTTCCGAATTGGATCCGATTCATGAATTTTACAGCAAAATTGAAACCGGCTTCGATAATATTTGGGGTGCTTGTGTGGATGATAGTTTGGGTGAAAAGGTTGCAGTTACCGTGTTGGCATCCGGTTTTGACCTCGATACTACCACCGATAGCATTACACAAGGCACGGGATTGGAAAAGAGTTTGGTTTCCTCTCTAAGCACCAACCAAGAAGAAATCACCCGCGTCAAACAAGAGAATGACCTAATCGGCAGCTATTACGGCTCCGACAGTCTGGCACGGAAGATTTTCAAACCCGTACTGCTCCGAATGGACGAATTGGATGATGAAGACATCATCGCTATCATGGAAGAAACGCCCACTCTACATCGCAACAATAAACCCATTGAAGAGGTGCGCAGCCGCCGTGCCATCGGTCGCAAAGAAGCTATGTATCAGCAACCACTGACTCATACGAAACCTGAAGCTCCCACATCGTCTACAAGCAACATCGGTTCAGGACGAACCATCAAGTTTTAATCAAACCCAATACAGTTCAAAACATCATGTCACTATTCGATCAGATCAGCAATGATATCAAGACCGCCATGTTGGCTCGCGACAAAGTTCGTTTGGAAGCGCTGCGCGGTGCAAAAAAAGAATTTCTGGAAGCCAAAACGGCCAAAGGTTCCAATGGAGAACTTTCGGACGAACAAGCTCTGAAGATTATTCAAAAGATGGTAAAGCAGCGTCAGGAATCGGCTGCTATCTATACAGAAAACGGCAGAACTGAAATGGCGGATGCCGAAAAAGCCGAAGCCGCTGTGCTCACAGAGTATCTGCCCAAACAGATGAGTCGTGAAGAGCTGGTTCCCATTCTAAAAAATCTAATTGACGAATTAGGAGTGACTGATGCCAAGATGATGGGTAAGGTAATTGGTGTAGCTCAAAAACTACTGGCCGGCAAGGCCGAAGGTCGCACCATCAGTGAACTCGTAAAGGAACTCCTCTCCTAATCATTCTGACATCCACATTAAAAAAGGTCTAAATCCTCGTCATGGTATTTCGATTTTTATACTGTATAGATACTGTCCCGAAAAAGAGTGTAAGCCCCAAGAATGTTAATTTTGTAGGGTATTGTCCCTTACACACTTTTTAGGACAATACCATTTCAGCGATTGAGGTGTCCATCCGTATCCTTTTTGACTTTTATCGGACAGCAGTAGTAGTATTTATTTAGAACGAGACACGAATGCTACTCTTGGGACGAGGGAGGTTGGAAACAAAAAAGGCTGCTCCGATATGGAGTAGCCTTTTTTGTTTCCCGATATGCCGATTAGCGACGGATGCCTAATTCTTTGATAATCGCACGGTAACGTTCGATGTCGGTCTTGATTAGATAGTCCAACAGACGACGACGCTTACCTACCAACATTTTCAGTGCACGTGAAGTGTTGTGGTCTTTGCGATTTTTTTTCAGGTGCTCGGTCAAGTGAGCAATGCGGAAAGAGAAGAGAGCAATCTGGCTCTCTGCGCTACCGGTATTGGTAGCACTTTTGCCATACTTTTCAAAAAGTTCGGCTTTTTTAGCGGAGTCTAAATACATTTTTTTAGCTCTAATTGTTAAACAATAATGCTACGCCCGCCATGACGGAGGTAGATCGGGGGCAAAGGTATATAAAATATTGTTACCCTGCACTTTTCTATCCCGATACAGCTTTAATTTGTGACCTAAATTTGGTTGAAGAGTCGAGTGGTCGCAGTTTTGTAGCTCCGGATGAGGTCTTGAAAGATGTCCTCCACTGTTTCGGGTTGCTTGACCAATGAGGCCACTTGACCGATTTCCAGTTCTCCCTCGTCCATGTCGCCTTCGAAGATGCCTTTTTTGGCTCTGCCTTTGCCCAGATGCATACGTAATTCGTCGGCACTTCTGCCTTCACGCTCCATTTCCAGCACTTCGTTGCAGAACTTATTGCGCATCAGGCGCACCGGTGCCAACTGCTTTAGGGTGAGTACAGTGCACCCTTCTGCCATGCTGCGAGCCATATCTTTGAATGCTTCGCTGGCCGAGCTTTCGGCAGCCAGGGCAAATCGTGAACCGATTTGGATGCCATCGGCTCCCAGAGCCATGGCCGCGACCCAACTGCGACCATCGTAAATGCCGCCGGCAGCCACCAAGGGAATATCCAAAGCTGCTGCCACGGCGGGGATTAGCACCATCGTGGTTAATTCCTCACGACCATTGTGTCCGCCAGCTTCGAAGCCTTCTGCCACCACGGCATCCACTCCGGCCTCCTGTGCCTTGAGGGCAAATTTGGTATTGCTCACCACGTGTAAGACTTTGATGCCTGCATCATGCAGTTTTTGTGTATAGGTTTTTGGATTGCCGGCAGAGGTGACAACCACCGGAACTTTTTCTGTAATGATGATGTCGATAATTTTGTCCAGTTCCGGATAGAGCATCGGCACGTTTACACCAAAAGGCTTATCGGTGGCTTGGCGGCACTTGCGGATATGCTCCACTAATGTTTCGGGGTGCATGGAGCCAGCACCAATAAGCCCCAGGCCTCCTTGGTTGCTCACGGCAGCAGCTAATCTCCAGCCGCTGCACCAGACCATACCTCCCGATATAATAGGGTATTGGATACCCAGTAAATCACAAAGTCTATTCTTCATAAAATGTTTAAATGAAAATGATAAAAAGAGGTTCTTACAGATTAATTTCTTCCAATGCCACCAGCTTATTGACAATGGCATAGATGGTCAGACCGCTGGCACTGTGTATCTGTAATTTTTTGGAGATGTTGCGTCGGTGCGTAATCACGGTGTGAGCAGAAAGGAAGAGTTGCTGGGCTATCTCCTTATTGGTCATACCCTTGACCACACAGATGATGATTTCCCGCTCGCGCGGAGTGAGCGATTCGGGGTCAGCTGCCGATGAGCCGTCCTCGATTTGAGGTGTGTGCATCAGCATCTCGATTTGCTCTTGGAGCTCTTCCGAAGTCAGTCCGAACACATTGAGCACACCGCCATAATACCGAAAGAGTGAGGCATTGTAACTTTGTCCCACGATGGCCAGTGTCTTGGCGCCTTCG
The DNA here is from genome assembly GCA_945965245.1 of uncultured Porphyromonas sp. Classification (GTDB taxonomy): domain Bacteria; phylum Bacteroidota; class Bacteroidia; order Bacteroidales; family Porphyromonadaceae; genus Porphyromonas. Next base: position 5,505 of record CAMFNC010000012.1, read on the forward strand.
GGCAGAAGGATATTTTCCATGCGTATACCGCACAGCAGAGGGCTTAGGATATATAGATCCGAAGCCGTCACCTGTGCATCCGCTGCCAGTTCCAAGAGGTCTTCTTTGACGGAGTTGATGGTGATTTTGTATTGTGTAAGCCGTTTAAGCATCGATTCCAAGCCGATACGAATAACTTCCGATGGCTCGGCGATGGTGATTCTCAAATTCTTGGTCATTCCCATAAGCCCTATTGTTATTTGGATTTGGCTGCCTCCATCCGCTCTATGATGGGGGTAAAGATGTGATCTTCCACAAAGTTATGTAGAGCCAAATCCTTTTCGCTGGCAAAAATCTCGTGCAGCACATTATAGAGGAGATAACTGCTGGCTGCCGGATAGTATTTGATGAGGATATTCTTCAGTTCCGTGATTTTCAGCTCGATTTGGTCGTGTCTTTTTTTGAAAATAGAGATGCGGTAAGAGCCGTCGGTTCGCCCTTGGCTCAATTCGCAAGCATAGGGGAAAACCGTCTTGTCCTCATAGCTCATGTGCTTGTGCACCTCATCCACATATTCATCGAAAAATTTTCTAATCACAAAAGCCACCTCCTGCGGACAGTTGGCAATGGCCGTGAGTAGCTGTTCGCGAATAGAGGGTAGTTTGAAGTCCAGAAAATAAGCATGCGAATTGCGCAGAAAGTGCATGATGGATTGGAGTGATAGCTTGTCCAATTGCTGCCCTTCGGGTTGCGGCGTATGGCCGCTTAGCACGTTCAGCACGCATAGAAATGTGGGTTCATCCACATGATGCTCGATGCAGACCTCATTCACATTCTTATCACCGAACCCCAGAGGGATACCGAAGCGGGTCATCACCAGCAGCAGCGAATAATTGGCCGAAATCACATCGATCATTTTTGTCTTGGAAGTAAACGGATGTGAATGAACCATTTGTTGATGTATATTATTCATAAAAGACTTGTTGAGTTATAT
>CAMFNC010000013.1 GCA_945965245.1 uncultured Porphyromonas sp.
GGACACTGCTATCTGACCAAGTTCTTCGGCCGTGGGATTGGGCAATACGGCACAGTCTGCAAACAGCATCAAACCATTTTCGCCATAAAAATTATCTTGGAGGAACATCAAGAAAGTACCACTTACACAGCTAATTCCGGGCATGGTCTTGATGATTTGGAGTGCAGGACGAAGCACATCGCCCGTAGCATTGCGAGCACCGGCAATTTCACCATCGGCATCACCGCTTTTTATCATCAGGCAAGCCAAGTATAAGGGGTCTTGAACCAATCTGTCGGCTTCTTCGGCAGTCATACCCTTTTTCTTGCGAAGCTCCATCAGGAGTTCGGCATACTGCTGTTTCTTAGGATGATTGGTGGGGTCGATGATGGTTGCTTCGCCAATATTGGGGAGTTGCAAATCGTTTGCCATCTTACGGATTTCGTCCGGATTACCGATCAGACTGATTTTAGCCACCTTATCGCGCAGCAGCCGGTCTGCGGCACGCAGTGTGCGTTCTTCTGTCCCTTCAGGCAACACAATGTGCTGCACATTCGCCTTGGCACGGGCGATAATGTCTTGCATTAAGTCCATAGCTATTTTGTTTTGTAAGTTTGAAAAATATTTATTCGATTGAATACTAATATCATAACGTGTCAAAGATACGGTTTGTTTGGTGATTGATGCCCCAAGTATTGCGGTCGAGGCTGCGATAAGTAATGGCCTCGGCTATATGTTCGGAGCCAATCTGCTCCTTGGCGTCCAAATCGGCAAGGGTGCGAGATACTTTGAGGATGCGGTCGTATGCGCGAGCACTCAAATCCAAACGCTCCATCGCTTTCTTGAGTCGCAGCAGTCCGGCTTCATCGGGTCGGGCATATTGAGCCATCATCTTGGGGGTCATCTGCGCATTGCAATGCACCTGCGGATGATGAGCAAAACGCCTATTCTGAATTTCACGTGCCGCTACCACACGCCGACGAATGGAGGCACTGCTTTCGCCGGGACTGGTATCCGATAGCTTTTCAAAAGGCACGGGCACTATCTCCACCTGAATATCAATACGATCCAAGAGTGGACCGCTCACACGCGACAAATAATTTTGCACCTGCTGCGGACTGCACGTACAGGCGTGGGTGGGATGATTGTAATAACCGCACGGACAGGGATTCATGGCTGCTACCAGTGTGAAACCCGCGGGATAATCGGTTGTAAACTTGGCGCGAGATATGGTTACGAAGCGTTCTTCCAACGGCTGGCGGAGAACCTCCAAGACATTACGACTAAATTCGGGCAATTCATCCAAAAAAAGTACGCCATTGTGTGCCAAACTGATTTCACCCGGCTGTGGATTGGAACCGCCACCCACCAAAGCCACGCTGCTGATGGAGTGATGAGGCGCACGATACGGGCGTTGTGTGAGCAACGTGGTATGTGCACCCAATTTGCCGCAAACGGAATAAATCTTGGTGGTTTCCAAAGACTCTTTGAGCGTAAATGGAGGCAGAATGCCCGGCATGCGCTTGGCCATCATGCTCTTGCCACTGCCCGGCGCACCCACCATCAGGATGTTATGACCGCCTGCGGCAGCAACTTCCAAAGCCCGGCGCACATTCTCCTGTCCTTTCACATCGGCAAAATCGAGGTCGAAATGCTCGCGGCAATCATAAAACTCACGCTGCGTATCCACCGTTACCCGGTTCAATTCGCCTTTGCCTGAAAAAAAGTCCAATACCTCTTTCAGATTATTGGCAGCATAAACCTCCAAACCTTCCACTACGGCCGCCTCTCTGGCATTGATTTCCGGCAAAATAAGCCCACGAAAACCATCTTCCTGTGCCTTGATGGCTATGGGTAGTGCCCCCCGGATGGCGCGCAAAGAGCCATCCAGCCCAACCTCGCCCATCAAAATAAAATCTTGGAGCAGATGATGTGCAGGCAAAACTTCGTCAGCGGCCAGAATGCCTACAGCCAATGGCAAATCGTATGACGTACCCTCTTTCTTAATATCGGCAGGACTCAGATTGACCACGATATTGGCAGAAGGGAATTTGTATCCGGATGTATTTACCGCAGATACAATGCGATCATAGCTCTCTTTCACAGCCGTATCAGGCAGCCCCACCAACTGAAAATACACACCTGGTGTCACATTTACTTCTATGGCAACGGTAAGGGCTTGGATACTGCGCAGTGCAGCTGCAAAAGTTTTGACTAACATGATGCACTAAGAGAGGATGTATGAATCCGAAAGAGATTTATTTTCGAGGGGTCAGATGATTATTTTGTGAATGCACCACGATATGACCAAGCGTATCCACAATGCAAAGCGCGTGCGAAGAGGTAATACCATAGTCTGCGCGGACACGACTTACCAAACCAAGAGAATCGGAAATCACTACCCCATGGTTCTTCTGATTGTTCACACGCTTAAGAGCATCTTGCCCCGAGGGTGTCATTATCAGATATACGCAGGTTATGCTATCCGAAGGTATTGCATCAATGGATTTCTGGAGTTGTGCGGAATCTGCAGCCGTAAGTGCTGTGGTATCGGTAAAAATAAGAGCCACAGGATGGTCATAGTATAGATTGGATAGGCTGACATAGTTTTCCGAAACGTCTTCTCCGGAAAAAGCAGGAGCTTCCGCGCCCGAAAACACATAAGGAAATCCGGTCAAAGACTCCGTAGGGGTAGGATGCCAAACACCTCCGACGAACTGATAGCCTTCCAACTTGGTGCCACCATTGGTCACAAATACCGCTTGGCGGATATAATTGGTATCAGGATGTATCGAATACGTTTTACCAATCAGACCGGGTCGAATGCTATCGGTTTGTATCACATCACGCCCCAGCAGCATCAGTACCAGGGTACTATCATGCGGAATCGAAGTTTTGACTTCAAAAGAGAGTATTGGCATTTTATTGCCCCGGCATCCCACACTCATCAGAATCAGTGCAAAGAAAAAAAACAGGGCGCAAGCCGTATGTTTGGAAGTGTTATTGGACATGGGACTTAGGAGATTGCTATAAATCCACAAGATTTATTGTTCGTTCTTCACCGCAAAGATAAGGATTTAGAGGGTGAGAACTTCACTTTTGGCTCACGACTTCATTAATTCTGAAGCCATCACACCCGAAAAAACACTCACCCCCTCCGACCTAATCAGGAGAGGGGGTGATGGTATAATCAATGCAAGCCAAGATTATTTTGCGTAAGATACCGAGCGAGTTTCACGGATTACGGTTATCTTGACCTGGCCCGGATAGGTCATTTCATCTTGAATACGTTTGGCTATTTCACCACTGAGCGTTGTAATGGTAGCATCGTCCGTATGCTCGGCACCCACTATTACACGCAGTTCACGACCGGCTTGAATGGCATAAGTTTTCACCACTCCCGGGTATGAAAGGGCCAATTGCTCCAAATCATTCAAGCGTTTGATATAAGCCTCCACAATCTCACGACGTGCACCCGGACGCGCACCGCTGATAGCATCGCAAACCTGCACGATGGGAGCGATGAGCGATGTCATCTCCACCTCATCGTGGTGAGCACCCACAGCATTGCAGATATCCGGTTTTTCTTTAAACTTCTCACACAGGCGCATACCCAATTGAGCGTGCGGCAATTCCGGCTCATCATCAGGCACCTTGCCAATATCATGGAGCAGACCCGCACGTTTGGCTTTTTTGGGATTCAGACCCAGTTCCGACGCCATGATGGCACAGAGATTGGCAGTTTCTCGAGAGTGTTGCAGAAGATTCTGACCATAAGAAGAACGGTATTTCATCTTGCCGATAAGGCGTATCAATTCGGGGTGCATACCATGAATACCCAAGTCGATTACAGTGCGTTTACCCGTTTCGATAACTTCCTCCTCCACTTGCTTACGCACCTTGGCCACAACCTCTTCGATACGAGCCGGGTGAATACGGCCATCCTGAACCAATTGATGCAGAGCCAGACGGGCAATCTCACGGCGAACCGGATCGAATCCACTCAATACAATAGCCTCCGGCGTGTCGTCTACAATGATTTCCACACCCGTGGCAGCTTCCAATGCGCGGATGTTGCGTCCTTCACGACCAATAATACGCCCTTTGATTTCATCGCTTTCGATATGGAATACCGTCACGGAATTCTCAATAGCAGTTTCCGTGGCCACACGCTGAATGGACTGAATCACAATGCGTTTGGCTTCCCGATTGGCAGTCATCTTGGCCTCTTCCATGATTTCATTCACGTAAGCCTGGGCTTGGTCTTTGGCTTCGGCACGAATGCCTTCCACCAAACGCTCTTTGGCTTCATCGGCAGACAGACCGCTCAAATTCTCCAGATGAGTGATTTGGCTTTGTTTCAGCTCTTCCAATTCTTCTTTGCGTTTGTCGATGACCGAAAGCTGGGCCGCGAGGTTTTCTTTGATAATCTCTACCTCTTGGTTCTTCTTGTTCCATTCATCCTGACGCTGCTTAAGTCCGAACTCACGATTTTTCAGTTTAGATTCCAC
>CAMFNC010000014.1 GCA_945965245.1 uncultured Porphyromonas sp.
GAGGCCGAAGCCATCTCTAGTACATTGTATAAACGTTCATCCGAGGCATTTTCGTCTCCAATCAACAAATTTTCGCGTATAGTGCCGCTAAAAAGCGTATTACCCTGTGGCACGTAGATGAAATTGGCACGTGTGGCCTCCGAAATGGGAATTCGGTTTTGCCGGGAGTCGCACAAATATATTTCGCCGGATTGGGGCGAAATCAGAGCCAGTAGCAAGCGCAACAAGGTGGTTTTGCCCACACCGGTATGCCCCATTACTGCCACCATGCTGCCGGGAGTAAGGTCGAGAGAAAAATCGTTCAGCACCGCTTCCCGATCTTTTTGATAAGCAAACGTCAGATGAGAGATGGTCAGAGAAACAGAGCCATCCGGCAGAATGGATGCTGCCTTAGCTTCTTGGTCGTAGTGCATCAAGGCATCCAATCGCTCCCATGCCGTCTTGGCGGTAATCAGTGTGGGCACCAAGCGAATAAGGTCGCGCACCGGACGTTGGATGCGCACCACCATTTGCAGATAGGCGGTCACGGTGCCGAATGTGATGAAACCTTTGGACAGGCTGTATGCACTCCATAGAAACGCCGAGATATATCCGCCCGAAAAAGCAGCTCCGGCAATGCCGTTGGCCATGGCAGACACATTAGCTTTGTAATGTACACGGTCATTTAGCTCATCCTGCATTCCGTGCAAACGTTGCTTGATATGCTGTTGTTTGTTGAAGGTACGGATAACCAATTGATTGACCAGGCTCTCTTCAATCAATGTGTTAATACGGCTCTCTGTCTGTTTGATTAACTTGGTATAACGGCGCATACGCACGTAATACAACTTACTGAGTAAAGCCAGAAACGGTACGCCCACTCCCAAAATCACAGCCAAGGTCGGGTCGAAATAAAAGAGTAATCCCACGGCAGCTACCAATTGAATAAGCGCAGCCGAAGCCAATGGTAGTGAAGTAACAATGGCACGCACCACATCGTCGGCATCGCGTGTCAGACGCGTGAGCACATCTCCATTATGCAACTCCGGCAAATGTGCCCAACGCACATAGAGCAGATGGCCGAATACGTGATAGCGGATGCTATTGGCTAAGCGTGCTTCTGCCACATTGCGCAGTCGGGCATCCAGTGTACGCGCCAGCACTTGTAAGATGGTCAGCGTCACAAGAGCCAATGAATAATGGAAAAGAGAACCCGGTATAGCTCCCGTGGCCACGTCGATAATGGTCTTGGACAGCCATACAAATAATAAGGTGAAAAACACCTCCATCACATTGATGGCTACGATACCGACTATATACCGGTGATGCCCCTTGGTGATACGTCTGAGAAAATTCCGCATTATCTATTGTCCAAGTCGGTTTTGATACGAGTAATAAACCTATACCAGGGGAGCGTGTAGATATGATGAGGCGCTATTGGTGCAAATTTCATGATGCGAAGCGTATTGTACTTATATCTATGCCACCGACCGCTCCAAAATCCTTTGGGCTGTTTTCGCATCTTTTCGTGATAAAAGCCGAAGTGTGCTCCTTGCAAAATATCCAACATCAGGTGTGCTGTAAGCTTGGATTCACGGCCCAAATCGAAGGGGAAGATAGATGCCGAAACATGCAGATATTTCACTGCCAGTTGAGCAAATATTTGCGATGCTTTGAGCAAATCAAACTGTTTGCACATGGCCTGGTATGCTTTTACGTCTATTTTATCGGCATCATGGCGGAGCATCATCAGCCAGTCACAAATCTGCCGGATGCCCACTCCCGCTGTTTCGAAGTGATGAAACATGTGATAAAACACAAAAAAGATATTGAGTGTGGGAGGTAGCAGGCGGATGGACTCTTCGTCTATTTTACAGGTGGCAAAGCAATCGTTATCTACCACTTCGCGAACCAGATTGGCCATGGCTTGTTCGTATTTTCTTTTGCCAAAGAAGCCACAGATACGTCGGTGGTTTTCCACACGTATGCCATTGCGCTCAAAACCCCAATGATGCGTTTCTTGCTCGTCCGATTCGGTGCATCCTTGCGCCTTGACCCATTCATTGGCTTTGTCATAGCTGCCCGGCAGATACAGAAAGGCGTCTATATCGCCCGGCGTGCGGTGGTTGGGTATGGGGTAGCAGAGAGCATTGCCCTGTCCTTTGAGCAGAGCCATCGGGCATCCGATGCGTTCGTAGTCTCGAGCCAAATTGACTACCTCTTGGTTCAGCTTGGCGTTAGCTTCCTCCACCTTTTCGCGCATCAAAATCCATGATAGTTTTACAGCCAATGGAGGTTGCACCTCGGCCGGAAGCGCGAGCGCAGCATCCGCCAGCAGTGCACTCATGTGCTGTATATTACCGTAATCCAAGAGTTTGTGCCAGCTCTTTTCGTCCATTCCGGCAAAGAGCGAGGCATCGGCTTCGCGCTGTAAAATGGCGGCCGATACCAGCTCCAGGAAGCGGATATATAAGGATTGCATCATATCCGTGCCTCAGTCCTCTACTATGACTTCGGCTTTCGCCAAATCGGTAATCACCGCCCCGGCATCACGCAGAGCCACATCGTGCTCCACTCCATATTCCTGTTCCAATAGGGCTGCCCAACTTTCGGCATCGAATGAGCCTTGAGCGTTTTCCAATAAAAAAGCTGCCGTTTCGTTCAGACTGATTACACGAGTATAGTCGGCGCAGTTATCGTTGTCTGCCACCAGCATGTATTCGTTGCCAATGTGGCGGAGTTTAATTTGTTGTTTGAGTTTCATATCTATGTTGTTATTTGATTATTCTTCGTCTTATTCCTAAGATAATTCTGCGCAAAAGCGGATGAGCAGGCCACCACCTGTGGGCATATTGCCACAGTGCATCGCCCTTATGGATGTGCCGGCGTCCTCTGATCACTTGAATGGCCTCTCCCATTATCCGGTCGGCCGTACATTGTTCCCGGCCATACACATTACCATCGCCACGCAGCGTAATCCGACAGCCCTCCACCTGTTCGATACGATGGAGGATGTAGCGTCCGTCATTTACATGAGCCAATACAAGGTTGCCCGGTCGGATGGATTCTTCGCTAAGCGGAGCTATCACGATTTCATCCTTCCCATTGCGTATCAGTGGCAGCATGCTATTGCCCTTGGCGCAGATGCGCACCTGCTTACCGGCGGATAACTGTCGGCCTATCTCTTCGAAAAAAAGACTGTTTTCGATTTGCTTAACATCCATGAGCCGTTAGGTCTTTCATCAGCTGCTCGGTCAGAGCCACGGCTCCGCGATCCGGCAAGCAGTCTAGCCGATATACGCCGGTGTTTTGCAGGATATCTGCCACCGTATCGAAGACCATGTTTTTATTTTCGGCATCGGTGCGAAACATACAGCTGGAGGCAAAGAGCGATCTCATGGCTTCTATGGCATCCAATTTTTCCAGATGATTTTCGGGAGCCTGATACAGCTGCACGAAAGCCAACGCCCGTGCACTCTCATTGCGATAGCATGGGGTTTTGCCGCTCCAGGGCGTGCCGAATACACGCAGCGAGCCATCGTCCATGATGCGCACCACCGGTTCATCGTCATTGAGCAATGTGCAGCCCGGCACATAGCGGTGCCACAATTGGCTGTGCGTGCTTTTGCCCGTGCCGCTGACTCCCAAAAAGAGGAGAGCATTGCCGTTCAATTCGGTTACGGAAGCATGGAGCTTGAGTGTTTTGTGATAGGCACTGCACATTCCGTAGCCCACCACCAAAAAGTGATCCAGAAAGATTTTTTCTTCAGGTTCTACCAGCGAAAGGTCTGTGGTCAGCACTTTCCAGTTCGGCGATGTATGCAGATAATGCCGCGTCTCTCGCACAGACATGCTGATAATGCGTCCGCCATCCGCTGCGGGATAGACATGGTATTGCACACCATTCCACAAAAAGGCATCCTCTTCCGTACAGTCCGGATGCAACGCTATCGGTTGGTTGCCGGCTAAAGTAAAGAGCGGAGCACAATCATCGGGGAGCGATGCCACCCGAAACGGAATATAATTGGTGAGCATACCGGCGGTAGCCTCCGGTTGAG
>CAMFNC010000015.1 GCA_945965245.1 uncultured Porphyromonas sp.
AATATATACTTCTTGCATGCAGTGCTCTGGGAGCACTGAGTCTGCTAAGTAGTTGCAATAAAGACCAAGAACCGGTTCTGAATGATGTGTCGGAAACCAATATCGCAGAGCTATCCGACAGACAAATAGATCTTTCTGCCGCCGGCATTCCCGGTATGGCATATGTAAAGGTGGATGATGCATTGGTGGATGAAATCCAACGATTGAGTGTTGGCAACAGCATCGCCATGAACCATGTACCGAGTTCAATCTCCACCACATTGAACAGCATCGGTGCAACTCGTATGGAACGTTTGTTTCCCACGGATCCTCGTTTTGAAAAACGCATGCATCGCGAGGGATTGGATAGATGGTATATCGTTTATTTCAGCGAACAGCAAGATCTGAACCAAACCATAAAAACATTGGCAGCCAATAGAAATTTCCATATCATAGAAAAATCTTATGCCACCAAAAACACTCGCGTAAAAGTAAACTTTGCTCCACGATTTGGTGCAGAACCAAAAGCAAATGATGCAAAATATCCATTTAATGATCCGGGATTACCCGATCAGTGGCACTATAAGAACTTCGCCACACATTCCAGTTTTGTGGCCAATGCAGATATAAATCTGTTTGAAGCTTGGAAGATAACCACGGGAACGCCTAATGTGATTGTATCTGTGGTAGATGGTGGGATAGATACTGAGCATGAAGACCTGGTGGACAATCTATGGACCAATAGTAAAGAGATACCGGATAACGGAAAAGACGATGATGGCAATGGCTATATAGATGATGTTCACGGTTTTAATTTTACCAATCGTACGGCAGAGTTGCTTCCTGATGATGACAGTCACGGCACACATGTGGCCGGTACGGTAGCGGCACGAAACAATAATGAGATAGGCGTGTGCGGTGTGGCCGGTGGCGATGGTACTCCCAACTCCGGTGTTCGTTTAATGAGTTGTGAAGTTTTTGGCCCGAATAAGGCGAGTGGCGGAAATGCCGAAGCTATCGTATACGGAGCCAATAATGGAGCCGTAATCAGCCAGAATTCATGGGGTTACGTATACCCCGGTCCCGGGTATCTCCCCGCCAGTATTCGTGATGCCATCGACTACTTTAATAAGTATGCCGGATGTGACAATGAAGGCAATCAGCTGGAAAACTCTCCCATGAAAGGTGGTATTGTGATTTTTGCTGCCGGTAATGATGAGAAGGATTATGAATCTTATCCTTCGGCTTACGATGGAACCGTGGCTGTATCTTCCATGTCACCTTCATGGAAAAAAGCATGGTATACCAATCGTGGCGATTGGGTTGATATTATGGCCACCGGTGGAGACGAATACTACAATTACCCATATGGACAAGTATATAGTACAGTATCCCCCAAAGCCAAATATTATGCAAAATCGCAGAAAAAGTATGATTACATGCAGGGCACATCCATGGCTTGTCCGCATACTTCCGGTGTAGCAGCTCTGATTGTTTCCAAGTTTGGAGAAAAAAGAGGATTTACGGCTAAGGAGCTGCGTGTCAGACTTTTGGGTTCACTCAGGCCTGAAAATATTGATGCTAATAACCCCGGATACGAAAGACGTTTGGGGGTGGGATATTTGGATGCCGAACGCGCCTTTGCCACGAATAAGAACAAGAAGCCCGGCAACGTGTCTTCCATCAATGCCGACATGAAATACCTTGATGGAAAGATTTATTGGAATACCGTGGCCGACGAAGACGATATTTCTCCATCTGAATATCGTTTGTATTTCTCCGACAAAAAACTCACAGCCTCTAATTACACTTCGGTAAATCCTATAATAATCAACGGATATGGTTTTGCACCGAATACGAAACTTGAATATTGGATGAGTGGTTTGGAGGAAAACACTGCTTATCATGCTGCTATCGTAGCTGTAGATAGATGGGGATTAATGTCTGCTCCCACGTTTGCTTCTTTTAAGACCAAAAAGAATAGTCCTCCTGTTATTTCCGGAATTCCCACAAAACCATTGCGTGTCTGTGGAGTGCAAACCATTCGCTTTGCTGTGGCCATCAGCGACCCCGACAATCATGATATGTCATTCACAGTGGCAGGTGTAACCAGCGGAGTAACAGCTTCTCGTGTGAATGATAAAATCAACTTTGTTATTCGTGCTGTGGCTCCTGCCGGAAAACATGAAGTGGAGTTGGTTGTAGCGGATGAAATGAATGCCAAAGCAACAGTGAAGATACCATTCGAAGTATACGTTTATGAGCAACCCTCTTTAATTGGTTCTATCAATAAACGAATCATCGGTTTGGATAATGCCACACAACAGATAGACATCGATAAGATTTTCAAATACGACAAAGAGACGCCTGTAACATTTAAGGTTGAATCTTCGGATAAATCTGTATTGACTGCCGAAACAGATGCTGCCGGCAAACTCACGCTTAAGGGGCTTAAGATAGGTCATAGCAGCGTAAGAGTAATCCTGGAAGATGGCATCGGCGACCCCGTAACCGCTACTTTCGATGCGCATGTGGTATCCAGTTCCAAAGATCCCGTGTATCTGATTTATCCTTTGCCGGTTAAAAACGAGCTGAATGTATTGGTAAATCCGGAAATGGGTAAATGCGAATTCATCCTGCGCAATATGATGGGCGAACGTATGCTTAACAAGAACTATACGGTAACCAATGAGAGTCTCGTCAAGCTCAATCTGAAGAAATTCGCCCCGGGTACATACACTTTGCAAGTTAATGGCGCCAAGGGCTCTTACTCCAAGACCTTTGTTAAAATTTAATCTTTAGATATGTACGATATGAAACTTAAGAATATTATTTTATCTCTGGCATTGCTGACAATTCCCGTGGCTGCCTCAGCTCAGACGCTACCTATCTTGCGTATGAACCCCGATGCCCGTTCGATGGCTATGGGTGGCAATTATTATGGCGAAGCCTATGGCAACTATATGTACACCAATCCCACTTCGCTTCTTTATAAGGAGCATAAGCTGCACGCTTCGTTGGGCGGCATGCTGCGTCCGGATTTGGATAAGTTCTATTACGGTCAGGTCAATGCCGCCTATCGTTTGGGGCGTCATGGTATCTACGCCGGTTTCCGCTATTGGGGCGGTCCGGAATTTAAGCCGGAAATGACGGCAGGCAAGAAATCCATTATGCCGAATGAGTGGTCTATCGATGCCGGCTATGCATTCCGCCTGGACGACCATTTCTCCGCCACAGTAAGCGGTTCATTCCTGCAAAGCACCATCAAAATGTCTGCCTATACGGTTTCATTCAATGCTGCGGCATTCTATCGGAATAAGTTCGGCATGGGAAACTATGTAGTGGGCATAAATGCTGGCAACTTGGGTCCGAATATCAATTATACCGGTAAGGGCGATGGGTTTTCTCTGCCTGCTTATGCCGGTGGTGGTGGTGAAATACAGTTGAATTTGAGTGATGACCACCGCATCAACGGTTCTTTGGGCGCACAATATTTCTTCATGCCTGCGGACAATCAAATGTTTACGGCCAATGTGGGTGCTGAGTATAGCTTCCGGAATATGCTTTCGGCTCGTGCGGGCTATGCTTTCGGCTCTCAGGAAAATAGCGTATTGGCCTTTGGCTTGGGGGGAGCGTATAGCGGCTTTACCCTCGATGCCGCCTATCAGATGGGTTTGGGTGGTAATCCCACCAAGGCTGCTCTGCTGACGTTCGGCTTCAGTCTGTAATCTTTTTCGGATAAAAATCTTATCTGTCATTAGAATTAGAGGGATGTTGCGTTCTTAGGAATGCAACATCCTTTCTTTTTAGCACAAGTCGGCTCTAAGCACACAAAAACACAAGAAATCATCTTTGCTGGCTTCATTCACCTCTGTTGTGTGCTATTGGTGCACAAGGGGTCTTGGCTTACACACACAGATCCTCATAACCCATTGTGTGGCAGGCGTTAATTTTTATGTATAAATTGATTTTATTTTATGCATAAAACACGCGCAATTTATACATAAATTCTTCGCAATTTGTGTACAAATATCCCGGCATCTCCGTGTAGATACAAAACGTTCACATATCGGCAGACTTCATACCATACACCCTTATATCGAACTCACGTTCTTTTTATGAGCAAAAAACTGAAAATCAGAGATTTTCGAGTTTCTCTTTTCGTGAATAAATGTATATTTGTATCTAAGCAAAGTCTTATTAGGGTTCTTACGACTCATACTGTCTGCCTGCACAAATATAAATGGGCGGACGCTGGTCGTGGATTTTCAAATAATGTCAAGATTATGGAACAAAACAACCTCAAAAAAATCTTTTCGCTCTTCTTTTTCCTTGTGTTTGCTGCTGCCAGTTGCTGGGCCACCACCGAGTCATTGCGTCTGTTACTGCCCAGTTGGCCCACAGCCATTGTCTGGAGCGTGACCATCGGATTTTTTATCATCGCTTCCATCGGGACTAAGATGATTGTGGATAGTCTGAACCAAAATATCTATCTGGAAGGTCGGGGCATCCGTCTGATGGGCGGTGTGGTGTTGATAGTGATTTTCTGGTTGATTTGCAGTATGCCCACCAATACGCATACCTTCTTCTATCGCATGAGTGTGGGCGATGTGGTTTCGCAAGACCTTGCCACCACCAAAAACTATCTGCATCAACTGCATGATAATATTAAAAACGAGGAGGAAATCAAGCAGCTGACCAATCAGCTGGAGAGCAATATCAATGCGCAATTGATTGCCCTGGAGAATGAAATCGACAATATAGCCAATCCCGGCTTTGGCGACCGCGCCAAGTCACATCTGGATAAGATAGCCACCACGCTACAAGTAAAAGCCATTCCGGTGCTTTCGTTCAAAGGAACTTCGCCACAGCAAATCAAGGCCTTGAAACAGCAATATCGCACCCTGGTATATGAGCTGATGAATAAGCGCATCGAGGATTTGCGGAAAAACAATACCAATCCGGAGATGCAACTCTACAAAGCTGAAGCCGAACAAGGACTCCGGGACATTGAGCATATTCAGGAGCAGGTGGCGAAGATGAATCTCGAAAGCCGTGTGGATAATGAGACTATTCTGAAAGCCGATGGTGCACTGAAAAAAGGATATGCCACCATCAAAAATTACCACAAGCATATCCGATTCCAATCCGCCAAAGACCGCGACCTCTATCTGGCTCCGAATCCGGTGACCAAGACATCGAGAATGCTTAGCGTGATTGATGTGTGGAAAGATTACTTTGCCGGCTTGTATGAAGGTCGTGGCTTTATTTTTTGGATTATCCTTTCCATTATCATAGACGTGGCGGCCTTTATCTTCTTTGACTATGCATTCAAACGCCGCGATGACTGATTTTTTTATGTTTCACTGCCACATATAACAACGTTCGAGACCATGGCTGAATTTAATTTTGACGAGCCTTCTGTGGGAAGCGCATCTGAAATACAAGATACGCTGCCGGTATCCATGACTGATTTGCAGCCCGGCGGCACAAATTTCTCCATTACGACCAATCGTGGTCTTTCGCAGGATGAATTGCAAGACCCCAATCGTATTCAAGTTACCATTGCCGACCAAAACGCTCCGCTGGTGATTTTATTCGGTCCACCTTCATGCGGCAAGACCATGACTTTAATCCGCATGACCCGATACCTCAAGGAATTGGGCTATAAGGTTGCCCCCATCAAGAGTTTTCGCCCGGCGCATGATGAAAATTACAAGCGAATGTGCGACAACTTCGACAATATGGTCAATCGGAGCGATGCCGCCCGCTCCACAGACAGCATCAGCTTTATGCTGGTGGAGGTAATCAAAAACGGCAGACGCCTCTGTCAGATATTGGAGGCTCCAGGGGAATATTATTTCAATCCGACCAATCCCAAAGCCAAATTCCCGAACTACGTCAATACCATCATCAATGGCAGCAATCGGAAAATATGGTGCATCATGCTGGAACCGGACTGGGAAAACGAAACGGACAGACGGAACTATGTATCTCGTGTGCATGAGCTTAAAAAACGGATGCGCTCTGCGGATAAAACGGTGTTTATCTTCAATAAAATCGACCTGACAAACTTCGTAATCGGTCCGGGCAATACGCACATGGGACAGGCAAGAAAAGAGGCGCATAATCTCTATCCCGGTATGTTTGCACCGTTCAGAAACGAAAACCCCATTACTCGCTTCTTCTACGAATGGCGTTGCGATTTGGTGGCTTTCCAGACCGGCAATTACACCGAGTCCGGCAGCGGACTTACCTATCAGGAGGGACCGCATGAGTATCCGCGCAATCTCTGGCACACCCTACTGAAGCGTATCAACGGATAAACGAGACCGCCCAATGGATATAGAAGTATTTGTTCACGGAGTGCCCAACGGCCAGCGTGTTCGGGGGAAAAACAATGACCCGATATGTTTTCAAAATCTCTATAACAGCCATTCGGAAGAGCATCGGTTTCTGATAGAAGTTCGCTCCGTGGAGGGGACGCCGCATTGCTATTATCATTACCTGCACCACAATAATATCTATGCTTGTGACGGTCGTCCCGGCTCTTATGTGGGGATTTCGCTGCGAATAGACCATTATTGTACGGATGTGATGGCGATGTATCATGTCCTGGATGTGATGTATCACAAATATCTGATTGCCAAATATGGTCTATTGACCATCGAAGGCGACAAGACCAAATTTGCAGTGGCTGATTTTGCGGCCAAAGAAAACGAATTGAATGAATTTGAGGGCGTGGTCGAGGAGATGATTCGCATCTGTTTCAACCGTTCCGATTTCGCCCCTATCCCCACTGTGGCTCCGAATGTAACAGCCAATACGCCCAAGGTGAATTTTCAGGATTGCCACCGCAAGTATATTTTGGGATTGCTGTCGCAGAGCGGTCGTGTGGTTATTTCTGCCGACTACCCTTCGGTGCGCGAAAGCCGATTGATACAGGAATGTAAAGATATTCAGGCTCGTATGCAGGTTGCACGGGAGCAGGAGAAGGCCCAACAGCAAAAGTTGCTGACCGAAAAAAACGATGAAATCCTCGCTCTCAATGATACCGTTCGCCGCCTGACTTCGGAGGGCGATGTTCAAAAGCAAAAGATTGCCAATCTGGAAAAAACTCTCCGGG
This sequence comes from uncultured Porphyromonas sp., assembly GCA_945965245.1. Classification (GTDB taxonomy): domain Bacteria; phylum Bacteroidota; class Bacteroidia; order Bacteroidales; family Porphyromonadaceae; genus Porphyromonas. The sequence goes on from CAMFNC010000015.1 coordinate 7,106, forward strand.
AAACTCGCAACAGTAAAAAGATGGAAGATTTATTGGCCGTCATTCGTGACCCGTTGGTCCAACTTTCCTTTTTGGCAGGCGCGCAAAAAAAATCCACCACGACGCCCGGCGTTGGAAAGAAGCCTTTCCCGATAGTCAAAACCATTCTGGCGGTCAATACGCTGTTGCTATTATTGCTGTTTATCGTGCTTTGGATGCGTACCGGCAAGACTCTCGCGCCTGCCGTTGTGCCCATACCGACACCGGCGATAGAGGCAGCCCAACCTGTATCGGCGGATTCTCTTTCGGACACCACGGAGTTACATACTCCCATGCAATCTGAAACAGAAAAACGGTAATGTGAACGCTACCTTCTATCTTTTTGGCGAGTTGAGCGAGGGATATACGCAATATCCCGATGATTACGCACGTCAGATTTTTGAGCATTGTATTCCGGCCGATACCACTAAGGCGCGTCTTGTCATTCACAGACATGGTGAATTGATGTATTACATCTATGTGCGTCCTTTGGACACCTCCAAAGATATCGGGCAGAAGTCGTCTTTGGGCATGTGCATTTTGCTCAATGGCGTCATGTTTACTGCCATTCGTAAGCTATACCAATTATTTGAGGAAACTTTTTCTTCCGCCATGCTTCAGGGCGTAATCATAGGCCCGGATAATACAGGACATGAATATGCCCGAATAGCGCATCTGCACGAAAAGCTCCTGGAAGTGGAGCGCATTACCCGGCTGCTCCGGCAGGGGATGGAGGCGTGGTCGGATGATTTTGCCAAACTGCCTCCGCCCAGCTATGGCATCTCTACCGATGAGATCAAACAAGTTTCATTGGATTGCCCGGAGTCGGAACTTGTGGCCATGGCACATCAATACTCGCATACCGTGATTCTTCCCGAAGGAGAGGAAATATCGGATGCGCTTAGCGGCTACAAAACCATTATAAAGCAATTGAATGAAGAGAAGGAAGAACTCAATCGACGCTATGACGCTTTGGCCAAACAGTACATCAAGACCAGACGACAAAAAAACAAGACATTTTTGGTTACGCTATTGGTGGCTGCGCTTTTGGGAGGTGGATTACTCTTCACCATCTACCAAAACAAGATCGAAGACGAGCTGATGGAGAGCGAGTCCATCATCGGCAATCTGAGCAACCGTGCCAACCATTTGGAAAAATCACTCAATCAATCCGAACAAGAAAAACTTCAGCATAAGCATCAGTACTCTACCCTCAAGAAGATTATGGACGAACAGCTTCCCATCCTTATATCCGAGCTCAAATTGGGCAGTGTGGATGATGCGGGTACTATACTTGCCGCACCCGGCGAAACGTTGTTTGCCGAAGAAATGCGTTATCTTAAAGTGTATATGCGCTACACCGGCATCCAAACTGATGAAAAAATAGAACTATCTCTGCGACTTTATCAACCCGATGGCAGAATGCTTCGCCTTTCGGCGGCAGATGAATTTACACTCCAAACGTCTGTGCCGGTGAAAAGTGGTAAGGTTTCCGATTTTGTTTTTCCAAGTATATTCAGTGAGTGGCGGATAGGCAATTATCGTCTTGAAATCTGGTATCAAGACCATTGCCTGAAATCACTGCCATTCACGCTCCACGCCATCTGATCCCAATAGGTATCTGATAGAAACTTCTGTAAACCAGAGGTCGTAAGCCGGCTGGTCATCCTCCTCGCTCAGCACTCCGATATTCCCATTCGGCAGTATTGTCAGTGCGCTATATGCCGCTTCTCCTCGGCAAATTTCGATGGCTTTCTGCCAACTGTGTCCGTGGTTACGGTTGAAGAATAATGTCAGATGTCTGCGCTTGGCATCTGCCGGGAGTGTGTGCCGCAATATCGAGCCATTGGCTCCATAGGGTTTCACCGTATAGCGAATTAAATCACCGTTGCAGTTCGTTCCACGCAAATCGTCCCAAACCGCAAGAGGAATCCATGTTTTCCCCTCATCGCGTGTGATGGCATAACTGCGACCATTGGGTGTAGCCGAGCGGTTACGGCCAACTGCCGTCGGCCAAATCCATCACTTTGGACTCATCGCAGTCTGTGCGCAAAGGAATGGAGGTTTGCCATGTTTTACCTTGGTCGCGACTCATTAGTAACACATTCTCCATCGGTCCTCTCCAAGTCTTTGTGGTGCACATCGAAAGTACAAAGACAATGACACCGCGAGAAGAAACCATTCTGACGCCTGAAGCCGCAAATCCGCCCGGCCAATGATGTCCACGATGAATTTGGTCTGTGATTTCTTGTGGCAGACTCCAACTTCGACCGGCATCGGTGCTCCGACATATATAATTGCAGTGCATCTTCTGTGGGT
>CAMFNC010000016.1 GCA_945965245.1 uncultured Porphyromonas sp.
ATAATTAGTGTGCGCTTAGGATAATATCGGGAATCCAAATGCAGGGTGATTTTGGGGAATATTGGGCAGGTGAGGGCATATTCCGGTTGACCGGGGCAGTCCGGATAGAAGCCCATCATGCTAAAAATAGCCCATGCACTCATGGTTCCTGCATCATCGTTGCCGGGTAATCCGTCGGGGGCATTGCGGAAGTATTTGTCCAAGAGTCCGGCAGTGAGTTTTTGGGTACGCCAAGCCTCGGAGGGGATATAGGTAAAAAGGTATGGATAGGCAATATCGGGTTCATTGGCAGGGTCATACAATCCGCTATCGAACACATGTTGGAGTTTGCTCACAAAAGGCTTTGTGCCACCCATTAATTTAATCAGCCCCGGAATGTCGTGTGGCACGAAAAAGGTGTAACTCCAGGCTGAACCCTCATGAAAGCCGGGCGTAGGATCGAAGTTTTGACCCTGTTTGGGGTCAAAGGGGTAGAGAAAAGTGCCATTTGGCAGCAGTGGGCACAGCGTACCGCTCCGGCTACTGTAATAGCGTTTGTATTGCATGGCTCGGTGGGTATATTCTGCGGCCGGCTGAGGCAAACCTTGTGATTGTGCGAATTGAGCCAAATTCCAATCTGCCAGATAATATTCCAGAGCGTTGGATACGCTATTGTCGTTTTTTTCGCGTAAGGGGATAAATCCTTTTTTTAGATAGTCATCGTTATCCGGGCGCAACAGATTTTGAGTGCCGGGTGTATCGGCACCTTTGCGCATGGCTTGCAGGATTTCGGATGCAGGGCAGGGTATAGGCAATCCGCGGCTGTAAGTATCGTTGAGTACGATGATGGCAGGATCTCCCCCCATAGTCAGCGTTTCACGACCGAATAGCTCCCATCTGGGCAGCCATCCTCCTTCCCGGTACATCTCCATGATGCTGCACACCATATCTATTTGTTTCTGCGGATAGAGCAAAGATAGCAGCGGATGTACGTTGCGATAGGTATCCCAAAGGGAAAAAACGGTATAACGCGGATGGTCGGTTCGTCCTATATGTAGCGATTCCATTTGCGGATATTCACCTCCGGCATCGTTGAGCAGATTGGGATGTATCAGCAGATGGTAAAGTGCGGTATAGAAGACGATGCGTTGTTCTTCGGTTCCACCTTCCACTTCCACCACGCCCAGAGCCTGCTCCCAAAGTTCGCGACTCTGTCTGCGTAGCGTATGGAAGATTGTATCGTTTGGTTGGGTTGCGGTTTGTTCGGCTTGCAGATTGGTCAAAGCTCCGGCTTCGCTCACAAAACTCACGGCAGTCTGCACGAAAAGATTGTCGCCAGCCTCCACCTTATAAGAAAGCCATACGCCGATGTCGTCTCCGCTCATTTCGCCCGTATAACGGTCGTAGATTTTATATTTACCTTGATCCGATTCCCATGCAGCCTCGGCAGCCATGGGACGTTGTTTTTTCCAATAACCGTGTGTGATGGGGCGCTTGGAAAGGCGCATGGCGAAGTATTGGCGGAATACGGCTTGCGGATTGTAGCAGAATGTGCCCATCAGCTTGCTGCCCACCAAAGTAGAGTCATTGATAAAGTGTATGGTGGCACCACTTTCATTGGTCAGTCCTTCTCCCAAATTGAGCAGGATGTTGGCGCGCCCTTTTCGGCGATAGGAAAATCGAGCCAAAGCCGTTCGCTCCGTAACGGTAAATTCGGAGCGAATTTGATATTTATCTAGCGTGGTGGCCAAGTAACCCGGAGTAGCCACGGTTTCGCTCAGTGTGCTGCCGTATTGGCGATAATCGGGTTGCAGCTCACCCTCCGTAGCCATTAGCAGGAAGCTGCTCATATCCGGACAACCCACTCCGCTTAGATTTACATGGCTGAATCCGGTGCAATAGCGATTGTCCGAACAGAAAGGTGTGCTCCACCATTGACGATCCTTGTCGTAGCGGTTCAGCGAATCACCCCCCATTACATTAAAAGGCGTCACACTCATCATTCCATTGGGCACGCAGGCTCCGGGGTGTGTGGCACCGTAATTGGCTGTGCCGATAAAAGGGTTTACATAGTCCGTAAGCAATCGTTGCTGTGCTGTGGCTTTCCCTAAGGAAAACCATAACACAGCAACGATTAAGAATAGCTTGCAAATAGCTTGCTTACCAATGGTTGAGGTGCAGAATTTCTTCTCTTGATTTACGTTTTTTATTGCGATGTGCATCTTTGCTATATCCTAATAAGATGACCAGTGCCACGCGCTTCCGATCCGGTATGTGCAACACTTGGCGGAGTTTTTTTTCCTGAAACATACCCAGAATGCAACTGCCCAATCCGGCAGCGCGAGCCGCCAGAGTTATGTGAGCCGTAGCAATGCCGATGTCGAAGTCTGAGAAATTTTCGGTTTGCAGTTTGTTGCCGATGCGTGAGAGCCAATTACTGCGTTCTTCCACTACCACAATCTGCGCCGTTGCTTGATGAGCAAAGTGATTGATGGGTACCAATCGGGTGCCGCAGCAAGATGCCACGGCATGACGCACTTCGGGGTCTGCGACCAGCACAAAGCTCCACGGTTGGCTGTTGGTGGCCGATGGTGCCAAACGTGCGGCTTCAATAATCTGGAGCAGAATGTCCGGGTCTATTTCTCGTTCCGTATCGAATTTTCGGTCACTCTGACGTGAGGCCACCAGTTGGCCAAACTCATCAAGATTCATATGCAATGTGCCGGGATCATAAGCTGGGATTATAAGTTTTCGTATTCCTGCATTTTGGCCAGATATTTACCCACAATATCGAATTCCAAATTGACTATAGTGCCGGCTTCGATGCGGCAGAAATTGGTGTGGTCATGAGTATAGGGGATAATGGCCACACGAAAGCTGTTCAATTCCGAGTTGCACACCGTAAGGCTTACACCGTTTACGCATACCGAGCCTTTTTCCACTGTCATATAACCTCGGCGAGCCATTTTGGGGTTTAGGGCATATTCAAAGGTGTAATACCAACTGCCGTCCATCTCTTCCACCTGCTTACATACAGCGGTCTGATCCACATGTCCCTGCACGATATGGCCGTCCAGTCTGCCACCCATTATCATACTGCGTTCGATATTTACAAGGTCGCCCTCTCGGAGCAGTCCCAGGTTGCTGCGTTCCAAAGTTTCTTGCACGGCGGTAACCGTATAGGTGCCGTTTTCGATGCGCACAACCGTGAGACAGACGCCGTTGTGAGCAATGCTTTGGTCGATGCTCAGCTCATCCACGAATGAGCAGCGCATGGTGATATGTAAGTTGGTCTTTTCGCGTTCCAATGCCACTACTTGGGCATATTCTTCTACAATTCCTGAAAACATGAAGATATGATATTATAATAAATTACTGAATGATTATTCTTTGAATGCGTTCCACCCTTGAGCCTGCAATTCGATTTCGCTACCATCTGCTGTAATCATAGCTACACCCAAATGGGCATCGGTAACGTGACCGATGAGATGCACGTCTTCCAAATCCGAAATCTGATCATGCAGTGCCAGAGGCAAAGTGAAGAGCAATTCGTAATCTTCACCTCCGTTCAGTGCAGCGGTAATGGGGTGCAAATTCATTTGCTCTGCCAGCGATGTGGTCTGATAGTCAATGGGTAATCTGTTTTCGTATATGCGGATGCCCACACCGCTTTTTCGGGCTATGTGCAACAATTCGGATGATAACCCGTCCGAAATGTCCATCATGGCGGTTGGTTTCATGTCGGCTTGGTGCAGAGCGGCTGCCACGTCTTTGCGTGCTTCCGGTTTCAATTGTCGCTCCAATAGGTATTCATAGCCTTCGAATGCAGGCGTAAATCCACCGGTTTCACCTTGAAAGACTTTCTTTTCGCGCTCCAGAAGTCTCAGCCCCATATAGGCTGCACCCAGATTGCCCGTTACGCAAATCAAGTCTGTAGGCTTAGCTCCATTCCGATAGGTTATTTTTTCAGCTGCGGCTTCTCCTATGCAAGTGATGCTTAGGGTAAGACCGGTCATGGAAGCACAGGTGTCGCCTCCCACCAAATCCACGTGATAATGTTCGCAAGCAAGCCGTACCCCTTCATACAACTCTTCGAGGTCTTCCACGGCAAACCGTTTGGAAACCCCGATGGAGAGTGTGATTTGCTTGGGCGTTCCCATCATGGCGTAAATGTCGGAGAAGTTTACCACGCACGCCTTATAACCTAAATGTTTGAGAGGGCAATAAGTAAGGTCGAAGTGTATGCCCTCTAGAAGCATATCCGTGGTGACTAAGGTTTGGAGCGATGCGGTGGGTTGGATTACGGCAGCATCATCGCCGATACCCATTACCGTGGTTGGGTGGTAATGTTTGATATTTTGGGTCAGTCTGTCTATCAAGGCGAATTCGCCTAAAGCGGAGATTTCAGTTTTTGACATCATAAAATAAGTTGAGTCTATTCTTCGGACTTGTTTTTGAATGCCGTTTTCCGTATCATCTTGCAGAAATCGGATTCGGAATCGAAAAGAAATCGAATGCGAATAGGAATATAGTATAAATGTTTGCGTAGTTCATCAGAGAAATAAGGCTCAAATTCCCTTAGTCTGACAGCGTCTTTTTCGGTGGTCATCACTACTGCTTGGGGATGTTTATCCAGCAAGGTGTGGAGCCGGTGGTTGATTTCTTCGATGTCTTTGCAGGTGAAATTGTGATGGTCGGCAAAGGTTAGTTTCTCCACAAGCCGATATTTGGATCGGATGTGCTCCCAAAAAGGTTCAGCTTTGGCGATTCCCGTAAGAGCCAAAGCCACGGTTTGTAGAGCAAGTTCCGCGCTTGCTTGTGCAGATATAAGGCTTATGGGGGAGCAATATTCGATTTGGGTGAAGTAAAGTCTTTGGTGTGGTAGCAGTGAGAGGTCGCGGTGGTAAATTCTGCGGTCTATGGGCAGGATGCTGTCCGGACATTTGGTTACCACGATGCAGTCTGCACGGAAAAGCGCAGTCATCGGTTCGCGCAGTCGGCCGGCGGGTAGCAGCATATCACAGGACATGGGATGGTTGTAATCCGTCAGAATAATGGAAAATGAAGGTTTCACGCTTCGATGCTGAAATCCATCGTCCAATAATATCAGTTCGGGTCGAGTGTTTTCGTGCTCTGCCATCAGTTTGCATATGGCACGCCTGCGATTACCATCGACCACTACCCGGGTGCCCGGAAATTTCTGTTTGATTTGTTTCGGCTCATCCCCGATTTCATGTACTGTGGATTGGAGGGTGGCCTCTTGCATACCGCCCGATTTGCGTTTATATCCCCGACTGACCACCGCTACGCGATAGTGGGGGCTGAAATGCCGCGCCAAAAATTCCACGTGCGGAGTTTTGCCGGTGCCGCCAACGGTAATATTGCCCACACAGATAATGGGAACGGGGTATTCCTCCTGCTTCAAAACCCCGTGGTCGTATAAGAAATTGCGCAACCGAACTACTGCCCCATACAACCATGCAAGGGGGGTGAGCCAGTAGTTCGGTCGCGCAATGTGCTTCATTTGTCAGGATGGGTTTAGTATGCAGTAAATCCGTATGGCAGGCGGGTCATGATTCCCATTTGTTGAGCCTCCCGATAATTGCGAATCAGCTCCAATTCTTCACGTCCCAAAATGCGTTCCAGAAGACGTACTTCCAGGTCACGGTCGTTGCGCTTCAAGATTAAATCCAGGATGGTGGGCTGGGGTGTGCGATCATATACCGTATGATATTTTTTCAGATTGGCCAGTTTGGCAGCAGCTTTGATGGCTTCGTCCATACCTCCTATTTCATCCACCAAACCAATCTCCTTGGCGGTGGTACCCAACCATACATGTCCTTGGGCAATGGAGTCCACGCCGGCTTTGGTCATTTTACGACCGTCTGCCACACGTGAGATAAACGTATCGTAGCCACGCTCAATCTCCATTTGCACAAGTGCGCGCTCCTCATTGCCCATAGGCTTAATTAATCCTACCGTGTTGCCAGTGGCCATTAGCATATCGGCATAGGGTGAGGTTTTCACCACATCTGCATCAATACCCATTTTGTTGGCCAGTTTGGCTGCATTTGGCACTTGACCGAAGATGCCGATTGAGCCGGTAAGTGTATTGGGCTCTGCAAAAATCATATTTGCAGCTGCGGAGATGTAATATCCGCCGGAGGCTGCATAGTCGCCCATGCTGATAACGATGGGTTTGTTTTTCTTCACATTTTTCACCTGATGCCAGATTTGCTCGCTTAAGAAAGCACTGCCACCGGGAGAGTTTACGCGCATGACCACAGCCTTGATGTCTTTGTCTTCGGCCAGAGCTTTGAGTTGCTTGGTCAGTTGCTCGCTGATGCCCGTATTTACCTTATATTGATTGGCTGCCTGTGGCATGATGGCACCTTCGGCATATACCACGGCAATAGGGTCGCCCTCATGTTTGTGTTTGGCCTTTCCCAGCATATCGGGCACAGACACAAGACGCGGTTTTTCGTCTTTGTCCAATCCCGATTTGGTTGCCAGATAGGCTTCCAAATCTTCGCGATACATTAGTGAGTCCACCAATCCTTGCTTAATGAAGTTAGAGCCTTCGGACATTGCATCGCCACGTTCGGCAAACATTTTCAACGCATCGGGGGTTACTTTGCGAGATTCGGCAATAGTATTGATGATATTATTCCACAGGCCATTGATATACAAGCTGAGTTGTTCGCGGTTAGCTTCGCTGAAGCGATCCAGTGTATAGGGTTCTACCGCTCCCTTGTATGTGCCCACTTTGAATGTTAGCATCTCTACTCCTAACTTGTCCAATGCTCTTTTATAGAAAAGAGTAGAGGCTGCTACTCCAACTAAATTGACCTTGCCCAACGGATTAAGAAAAATCCGGTTGGCCACACTGCTCAGATAATATCCTTTCTGTGAGTAGTTATCACCATACGCCACAATGAATTTGCCTGACTTTTTGAAGTCTTCCAATGCACGGCGCACTTCTTCCAATGATGCCATACCCGTCATGGGCATCTCCGTATTCAAGTAGATACCCTTGATGTTCGGATTGTTTTTGGCAATGCGGATGGCTTCGATAGCATCGGATAGCGAATAAGCCGTGGCAGTGGGCGAAAGATTGGCAAAAGGGTCTTGCGTAACCACTTCGGGTAATTCATCGAAACCGATTTTGAGGATAGAGTTGGAGCGTAGCTCTACTGTTTCCGTTTGGGTAATGGAAGACGCCATGCTGGTAATCCAACCTACCATAATAAATAAGGAAATGCACAGCAAGATGATGCCGGCAGCGATGACTCCCAAGAGGGAGGCAAAAAACATTTTGAAAAACTCTTTCATATCTGTGTTTAGTAATATCCTAATCAAACAAATATACAGTATTTTGTTGATTATGTGGGACATTTAATCCACAAAAATTACTTGTTCAAGTGCTGACGAAAATTTTGTGTATAAATTGATTTCATTTTATGCATAAAAATCAGCACTATCCGAGAGCAGGCAGAATTTGTGTTTCTGCAACCGGGGTCTGACACAAAACTCAAAGATGAGAATAAAGAGCACAACGACAAAAAAATATTTCTTAATAAAACTTTTTATGTGTAGTTTTGTCTCATATATCAAAATATAAAATCAAAAAGAAGAAATAACCACAGGATGAATAGTTGGTTTGAATGCAAAGTGAGTTACGAAAAACTCACCGAAGGAGGAAGTCCCAAAAAGATAACAGAAAGCTATTTGGTAGATGCCCTCAGCTTTACCGAGGCGGAAGAACGTATTATCCGAGAGATGCAACCTTTTGTATCCATAGGCGAACTGAATGTCAGCAACATTAAAAGAGCTAAAATCGCAGAATTGTTTCCGGATCCTTCGGAATTGGCCGATAGATATTTCCGTTGCAAGGTCTTATTTGTAACACTGGACGAAAAAAGCGGTGTGGAGAAAAAGGCTCCTGCCACCATGATTGTAAAGGCTGCCACACTGCCGGATGCCGTTAAAAAGCTATCGACAGAAATGGACAAAACTTTGGCTACCTATGAAATAGCATCAGTGGCAGATACCACAATAATGGATGTTTTCCCTTATGAAGCCAAGTAATGATTCGATAGCCCATCGACTGAATTCTATTCGTGCAGAATTGCCCAATGAGGTGCAACTGATAGCGGTTTCCAAGTTTCATCCTGCCGATGATTTGCGCGAGGCCTACAGTGCCGGACAGCGACTTTTCGGCGAAAATCGAGTTCAGGAGATGGTGGCCAAGCATGAAGAATTGGCCGCAGAATTGCCCGAACTCCGATGGCATTTCATTGGCACGTTGCAGACCAACAAGGTGAAATACATCGTTCCTTTTGTAACGATGATTCAGAGCGTCTCGTCCGAAAAGTTGCTCCATGAAATCGAACGTCGAGCCGCACTGGTCAATCGCAGAATCGACATCCTCCTGGAAGTTCATGTGGCAGAAGAGGAAACAAAATCCGGTTTCAGTATCCGGGAAGTACAAGACATGGCACGGCGGATTTTTACCCAACCGGAAAACTTTGCACATATCAGACTATGCGGCCTGATGACCATGGCAACGAATACGGACAATCAAAGTCAAATTCGAACAGAATTTCACAGCGTGGCCAATGCCTTCCAAGAAATCCGTTTGGCTTTCCCAGCCGAAGACTATTTCTGCGAATTGTCCATGGGTATGAGCCACGACTACCCCATTGCCATAGAAGAAAGAGCAACATTAATTCGCGTGGGAACAAAAATCTTCGGCGAACGTGACTATGGTCAAGCGCTTTAATCGGAGCAGCTACGCAAAACTAATTTTAACAATTTGTTGTTTCTATATAAAAACATTTCGACCCGCGCCTCGGACTTATAAAACCGGCATGCGGAAATATAATCACAAAATACAAGACAATTATGACAACCTTATCGACAGAATTTGCCGGACTTCAGTTGAAAAGTCCGATCATTGCAGGCAGCTCGGGTCTGACTCGCAGCTTATCTAAAATCAAAGAGTTTGCTGCCGCCGGTGCAGGTGCCGTGGTTTTGAAATCACTATTCGAAGAACAAATCGAGATGCAAGGAGTCGGTATGCTGGAGCTGACGGACTATCCCGAAGCTGCCGATTACATCAGCAACTACCTACGCAACGACGAAATAGGCAAATATTTGGACTTTGTGAAAGAAGTAAAACGTGAAGTCGAAATTCCCGTTATCGCCAGCATCAATTGCTACAAGTCTGATAGTTGGGTTTCTTTTGCCAAAAGCGTGGCAGAAGTCGGAGCCGATGCCATCGAAGTAAATATGATGCGCGTGGAAACAGAACTGTTCGGTTCACCTCTACAAGAAGAAGAGGAATATGTTCATATTGCTCAACAACTCATCAAAGAAACCAAAATTCCCATTATTGTTAAATTATCTCGCTATCACAGCAACATGCCTTTGCTCGTGGATAAGCTCCGCGCCGTGGGAGTTAAGGGGGTTACACTCTTCAACCGTACCTATCAAACAGATGTGGATATTAACACGGTATCATTGAGCAGTGGCAACATTTTCACCGATGCCGATGACTTGAGCGATACGCTCAGATTCACAGCTTTAGTTTCCGGTAAGGTGGGTCGCATAGACATATCGGCCTCCACCGGCATACACAGCTATGAGGAAGCAGTGAAATGTATTTTGGTGGGCGCAAGCTGCGTACAGATGTGCTCCGCCTTATACAAAGAAGGAGCCAATGCCATCAGCAATACACTCACAGGCATGGAAGAATGGATGAACCAAAAAGGCTATCAAAGTATTTCTGAGTTCAAAGGCAAACTGAATGCTGCCAATGTACCCTCTGCCACACACTTCGAGCGTATGCAGTTTATGAAATACTTTAGCGG
>CAMFNC010000017.1 GCA_945965245.1 uncultured Porphyromonas sp.
TGCTATCACTCGTCGCGAATGGCATCTATGGCCTTGATTTGGATGGCACGATAAGCCGGCAGTAATCCGCCCAATAATCCGCTGCCCACGATAATGGTGAGGGCAAGCAGGGCAACGCCAAATGGCAAGGTGGGATTGACCAGAATGTCCTTTACCCCATCCATCTGTGCCGTCACGGAACCGACCAGTCCCATAATCAATACTCCCATAATCATCCCCACGATGCCTGCCACCGAAGTCAAAGCCACGGATTCACTCAGTAGTTGGGTAATGATGTCGCGTGGTTTGGCGCCCAAGGCACGGCGCACCCCGATTTCGCGAGTACGCTCCCGCACTGTTACCAGCAGAATATTGGTCACACCCACCACGCCCGAAAGCAGTGTGCCGATGCCCACCAACCACACCAGTGCCGATATGCCGTTTAGGATACCCTCGAATACACCGATGAGTTCGGAGAGGTCCATTTCCTTCAGTGCGGCTTTGTCGTTCGGAGCCACTTGATGTCTTTCTTTAATAATAGCTGCAGCTTTGTGGCGCACCTGCTTCATATCGTAACCCGGCTTGACGGTAAACAAGATGGCATCGGCGGTATTAGTATTGCCATTGAGTTGCTTCAGAATCGTTTCGGGGATATAGACCGAATTTTCGGGTCTTCCCACCATGGTAATTTCGGAAATGGATGTACACACACCCACCACAATGTAGTAGCGATTGCCCACACGGATGGTTTTGCCCAAAGCCATGTCCGGGGTGCCGAAAAGTTTCTTAGCCACCTTTTCGCCAATCAGTGCATACTTGCGCATCTGCTCGTTGTCTGAATCATTGAGCAGGCGTCCGGCCAGCAGTTTGAAGGGCGATACATGGAAGAAATCACGGCTCCCGCCTATAATACTATATTCATCGCTGCGATCGCCATAGCTTACTTTTTCGCGCCATCGTCTGGATTGCACCGGGGCTATGATGGTTTCTATTTCGGGAACTGCTGCACGCAGGACGTCCACATCCTTATATTTCATTTCCCATGTTCGTCCGCTTTTGAACCCTGCGTAAGGTTTGGAGGTGCGGTTGGTGAAGATGGCCACGGTGCGTACATTGGCTCCGGAGACGAGTTGCTTGAGAGAGTTTTTGATACCTTGGCTGAAACTCAATAGTATCACCAGCATCAGGATACCCCAGAATACGCCGAATGCCGTGGCTATGCTGCGCCGCTTATTGCTGCGGATGGTATGCCATACTTCGATGCGGAAATCTTTGTCTAATATCTTAATCATATCGTTTTGCGTATTAAAGGGTTATCCGTGCATAGCTTCGATAGCCTGAATTTTTACTGCTTTGCGTGCCGGCAGATAACCGGCCAGCAGTCCGCTCAGCACCATGACTGTCACGGCTCCCACGGCAGTCCAAAACGTAATCACGGGATCTTGCATCAGCGGTATTACGCGATCGTCTTCTATCGTAATGTTTCCCCAACCGTTGATTTGCATCAGATGGGATGCCAAAACCATTAGCCCTACACCTATCATCAGCCCGATAAGCCCGGAAATCAGCGTTACAAATACCGACTCACGCAGCACCATGCCAATGATGTCGCGAGGCTTGGCTCCCAAGGCTTTGCGGATGCCAAACTCGCGCTTGCGCTCCGTTACGGTTACCTGCATGATATTGACCACGCCCACGATGCCGATGGCCAATGTGCTCATGCCAATAATCCACAGCAGAGTATCGAAAGCCAGAAATACCTTGTCGAACATTCCGTTTTGTTCAGAATAAGATTCCAAATAGATAACTTGGTCATCTGCCGGACTGTATTGATGTACCGGCGCCAATAGGCGGGTAATTTGCTGTTGCATTTTGGTGGTTTGTGACCGCCCTTTTACTGTCGGGCAGTAGAGATAGGCTCCCCATATTTGATTGGGTTTGGACCAAACATTCATGTGAAGAGAGCGAAATGTTTCAAACGGAATAAAGCAGGCACTGTATTGTGCTTCGCCTCCTTTATATACTCCTATCACGGTAAATGGGAATGATGTTTTTTCCGGAGAAAAGGAGTTGCCATTGCCCGATAGTACAACAGTCTTGTGAATGGCAGCCTCGGCGGTTCCGAACAGATTGGTGGCAGCTGCATCGGAAATCACAATAACTTTCCGTGCATGAGTATTATCGGACTGATTGATGAAACGTGAATTGTCGGTCATTAACTTGACATTCTGAAATTTGCGATAATCACCCAAAACTCCATCTATTGGCAGATAGCTCATGGAACGTTCGGTGTATCTAAGGTCGTAAGACCATGTTTTATGATAGGGTGATACAGCCTCCACTTCGGGCACGTTTTCCCGAATACGTTCGCTGTCTTCGATGGTCAATTCTATGTATCGTCCTTTGCCGAAGCCTTTATAGGGCTGGGAGGTCCATCCCGAATTTAATTCCAAAGCATTATTACTCTTGCTCACGGCTTGGAAACTGGTATGCACCCCGTTATTGATACCTTGACCGGCACCCAGCAGGATAACCAGTAGCAGCACACCCCATCCCACAGCAAATCCGGTGAGCACAATGCGCAGTTTATTGGAGCGCAGCCCAGCCGCTATCTCCTGTATTTGATCTTTGTCTAATAGCATATCGATATAAGATTGTGATGGGTGGATTTAGATTTCGTTGCCGATGATGCCGTCTTTGATGTGGATAATACGGTCACAATCTTCTGCCACCGAACGCTCGTGCGTAACCACAATCATGGTGATTTTTTCTTCCTGATTTACACGGCGCAGCAGTTCCATCACCTCCACTGTGGTTTTGGAGTCCAAAGCCCCGGTGGGTTCGTCTGCCAAAATCATTTTGGGTTTGGCCGCCAATGCGCGGGCAATGGCCACACGCTGTTTCTGTCCGCCACTCAATTCGTTGGGTAGGTGATCGGCCCAGTCTTTCAGCCCCACAAGGTCGAGATATTCCATGGCAATCTTATTGCGCTCACGGCGTGAAACCCCTTGGTAATAGAGTGGCAGAGCCACATTTTCCACTGCATTTTTGAAGCCAATCAGATTGAAACTCTGAAAAACAAATCCCAATTGTCGGCTGCGCAATTCTGCGGCACGATTTTCGTTCAGATTTTTGACCAATTCGCCTGCCAGATAATACTCTCCCTCATCGTAGGTGTCCAGAATGCCAAGTATGTTGAGCAGAGTACTTTTGCCCGAGCCGGATGCGCCCATGATGGCCACCATCTCCCGGTCGGCAATTTCCAAATTGATGCCTTTGAGCACGTGCAGCGGCTGCGCTCCCGGATAGGTCTTATGAATGTTGTTCAGCGTAATCATATTTTATATAATGTATTTGTTGTTCTTTTTTTATTGCAAATGTCGGCAGGCAGTTACCCTTACACAATACCCAAAAGGGTAATTCTGCATTCCGCCACGCATTATCACCCTTTCGGGTAATTGGGGTGGATGGATTATCGTTTGCATTCATCAGCCTGCACTTCATAGACGAGTAAAAGCGGTTTTCGTTACACTTTTTGCAGTTATACCACTGTGTTGCTTGTGTAGTAAACCACAAAGATAAATAAATATTTTTCATACACGCAAGCATTTTTCCGGATTTTCCGAAAAAAATTGAATAGGTTGTAGATGGCTTGGATAGAGAGGTTATGGT
>CAMFNC010000018.1 GCA_945965245.1 uncultured Porphyromonas sp.
ACGCTAAGCCTGAATGAATATACGCAGGCCATGTTTATGCAAGAGCAAAACGAGGACGAAAGCCGGGTGCTCTATCGGAGCGAAAGCCCGCGCCCTTTTTTGATACGCTTCTCCATCGAAATGCCCAGCTCGGCTCGTTTCATGATCGTACCAGATGATGGAAGCGCGTAGCGGGTTTATTTAAGATTATTGCTTTCCGATAAAAGTTTTTTAAAAGTTAAGGGCTGACTTCGCAAAACGAAATCAGCCCTTAATGGTTAATTGTGTTGAATAAAAACTATTTAAACTAAAGTAAAATAGAGATTATCAGATAGCAATAGTTTTATCTCTTGCCCTCCTTTACGGTTTGGAGCAGGCTGGAAACAGCAGCTTCTATCTGCGAGTCTTCGCCCTTGAGGGCTTTCTTGAAATCCAAAACGGCGCGTATATCCGGTTCCAATTGGCTGTTTTCCAAATAAGTGCCCTCGGCAGTGCGATAACCCACTGCGGGAATACCGAAGTATAAAGAGGGGTCTTGCAGCGTAACCCAGTTTACACTGGTCATGGTACCCGGCACGGGCATACCCACCAACTTTCCGATGTTCATTTTCTTATATACCCAGGGACTGCCGTGTGCATTACTGTAATCGTTTTCGCAAATCAGCATTACCGAGGGATGGTTCCAGCGGCGGCTGGGCATTTCGCAGTAATCCTTGCCGCGTACTTCTTGTTGCAGGTATTTGGTTCCGGTAAAGAATACTTCGAGATCTTCATGTAGACGTCCGCCGCCATTGTAGCGAATATCAATGACGATACCCTTGCGGTCATAATATTTGCCCAGGACATCGGCATACATGCTGCGGAAGCTGGGGTCGCCCATAGAGGGAATGTGCACATATCCCAGTTTGCCGTTGGAGAGTTTGTCCACTTCGGCAGCGCGTTGGCGCACCCAGCGGCGATACAGCAGGTTGTTCAGCGAGCCTGAGGAAATACCTTTGATGACCTCTTCCCAGCGGTTTCCGCTCTTGGGGTCGAATAGAGAAATCAGGATCGGTTTGCCCACTTTGCCATTGAGCAACGGGAAATAGTCCTTGCCTTGGGTAATGTCTTCACCATCTATTTTTTCGATGATGTCGCCGGCTTTTGCTTTGCTTTGGAATGTATCGAAAGGTCCGTTTTCGATTACTTCGTCAATGCGCAGGCCTCCCTTTCCGTCTTGAGAACTGATAAAGAGACCCAATTCAGCTGTGCGGTCGGCACGGCTGGCGGCTCTATAGCCGGAACCGGTGTGCGAAACGTTCAGTTCGCCCAGCAGTTCACTCAGCATTTCGGCAAAGTCGTAGTTGTTATTGATATAGGGCAGATAGCGTTCGTAGTGTTTGGTCAGTTTGGGCCAATCCACACCGTGCATATCGGTGCGATAGAAGCGTTTACCCTCTTCGCGGCGCACCTCTTCGAACATCGCTTTGCGTTCGGCAGCTAAGTCCAATTGGATTTCTGCCTGGAAAGAGATGGGCGTCAGGCTCTCACCGGCCAAAGACATCTTTTGCGGATTGCCACCCAGCAAGAAAATGTTTTTACCGTCCTTATCCAGAGCAAACCATGCGCCTCCCTCATTCAACTTCTTGAGCAGTCGGGTGGAGTGTTTGCGCAGGTCGTGCACCCAAAGGTCGTAACCTTCTTCGAAAGCAGCCAGATAGTACAATTTCTTGCCGTCGGGAGTGATGATGGCATCGCCAAGTTCGGAAGAGTTAGGCGTCAGACGCACAATGCGCTCTTCCATGTTCTTGGTTTCTATAACGATATTTTTCTTCTTACCTTTTTCTTTCTTCTCCTTATCTTTTGGCTTGTCCTTTTTGTCTTTTTCAACTTTATCTTCGGCTTCTTTGGCTTTCTTTTCTGCTTCGGTAAATAGTTCGTATTCTTCGGCATTCATCTTATATTTATTGAAAGCCTCGCGATTCATGAATACCATCATCACATCGCCTTGTGAACCCCATGAAGCGTGATTGCGCATACCGAACTGCTCGCTCTGATAGATAATGGCATTGCCATCCAAAGCCCAATGCGGATTGCTGTCGAAGTAACCACTATTTGTGATATTGAAGATTGGCTTTCCACCTTCTGCGCTCACAATGCCTATATCGGAATATGGAGCGTGGTTACGAGCCACGTATTCGATGGCGAACCATTTTCCGTCCGGAGCCCATTCGTATGTCATGGAGCCGGTGGCTTCGTGCTGGAAGCTGCCATCGGTGATTTCACGCAATTGTTTAGTCTTCAGATTATACACCATCAGTTTCTTGCGATCCATCACAAAAGCCACTTCGTTGCCATCCGGAGAGAATTGCGGATTCATCTTTTCCAATTTATTGGCAGGCAAAAGCAATTCTTCTTTAATCAACGTAGCATTGGGGAAATTGGACTCGCTATCACGTTGAATTTTGGCTATATAAAGATCCCATGTACCGCTTCGATTGCTGGCATAAACCAATGTGCGGTTATCACCTCCGAAGGTAACGCCCTTTTCGGCGGCTGCCGTTTGGGTGATACGCTTGGTAGTGCGGTAATCTGTGGCAGTCACAAACACTTCACCTCTGGAAATGAAAGCAATCTGTTTGCCATCGGGCGATACACTGGCAGAAGAGAAACCACGACCGATATTAGTCCGTTTCAATTCTGTCTCTTCCGCTTCTTCAAGTATTCGGATGGAAACACGTTCGGCTTTTTGCCCCGGAGTCATGGTGTAAATTTCGCCACCGTAACCAAAGCATAGGAGACCTTGTTGCGAAGAACTCAAGAAACGTACCGGCTCATAGGTAAATTTGGTTAGTGCTTTCACCTGAGTGGGAGCATTCAGGTCGGTTTCATACACATTCATCGAACCGCCGTTGCGTTCACTTAGGAAATAGATTTTATTGCCGTCGGCACTGTATATCGGGTTTCTATCTTCGCCGGCATTTTGTACGATGAAGCGATATTCGCCCCTTTTTATATCGTATTCCACGATGTCGCGGGTAATGGACGAAGTGTGATGCTTGCGCCATTCATTTTCATTTCCTTTCAGATCTTGATAGACAAATTTGCTGCCATCCTTGCTGAAGTGAATGTATTCTGCCGGTGTGGGCAGTATTTGAATGGGTCTGCCACCTTCCACCGGTATTTCATACACTTCGGAATTGGCTCCAGTGGGGAAGAGTGAACTCTGCCAAAGGTCTTGGATATGAGCCTTGAATACGATATACTTACCATCCGGCGTAAACGTATAAGGCGTTTCGGTGGTGGAGTGCGTAGTCACCCGATGTGCTCTGCCACCTTCGGCAGACATCACATAGATGTCCATTGCCCCTTCGTTACGGTCACTCACGAAAGCGATTTTTTTGCCATCTGGCGACCAGATGGGGCGACTGTCGAAAGCGTCATGTGTGGTCAAGCGAATGGCTCTGCCACCACGAGTGGATACTTTGTAGATATCCCCTTTGTATGTAAAGGCGATTTCTTGTCCGTTTGGCGAGATGGCCGGATAGCGCATCCATAACGGACGGTCGGCCGCTTTCATGCTCCATGCAGAGCTTAAAAGCAAAGTGCCCAGGAGTAGTTTTTTTAGATTCATTGTGTAATATATAAATTGAAAAATAGGGGTTGCTAAGATGCAATTGCAAGGCTAACAGCTATCACAAAAATAGCGATAACCATTGATTTGAGGCTCAAAATCGCAAAAGATTTAATAAGAACAGCCATTTTCATGCAATTTAGAGTTGCAGATTAGCAAAATAGCTCTATATTTGCACTCGTTAAAGTTGCAAGCGAACAAGGAAGTGTGGG
>CAMFNC010000019.1 GCA_945965245.1 uncultured Porphyromonas sp.
ATGGGGCTGAACCGAAAGAATATTTTCAAAAACATCACCGTGATTCGCAAATACCTGACAGCATTGGTCAGGGCACGTGATATTATCCGTGACTTTAGACCTCAGTTGGTCATCGGAGTGGGCGGATACGCCAGTGCACCCACTCTCAAAGCGGCTCAAAGCCTCCACATCCCCACTCTGATTCAGGAGCAAAACAGCTATGCCGGTGTGACCAACAAATTTTTGGCCAAACGTGCCAATACCATCTGTGTGGCTTACCCGGAGATGGAGCGTTTTTTCCCAAAAGAGCGCATTGTGGCAGCTGGCAATCCCATCAGGCCGGCCATCGAGTTTTTGCAGCCCGATAGAGATGCGGCACTCGGATACTTCGGATTTCCAGCCGATACACAACGTGTGGTTTTGGTGGTGGGAGGCAGCCTCGGCGCACTGACCATCAACGAAAGCATTGGTTCTTGTCTGGAAGAGTGGAGCAAATCCGATGTCACGCTGATTTGGCAAACAGGAAAGAATTTTTATGAAAAAGCACAACGACTTACAGCCAATTATCCGAACTTGAAATGCTCACTCCATGCTTTTATAGACCGTATGGACTATGCCTATACATTAGCCGATTTGGTTGTTTCGCGTGCCGGAGCTTGTTCGATTTCCGAGCTCTGTCTGCTGGGAAAACCTACTATCTTGGTACCTTCGCCCAATGTAGCAGAAGACCATCAAACCAAAAATGCTTTAGCCCTATCCACACGCAACGCCGCCGTACTGATACCCGATGCCGAAGCCCGTGGCAGCCTGAGTCGAGAAGCCATCAAGCTGGTTCAAGACATTCATCGGCTGGAAGAACTACACACAGAAGTATTAAAATTGGCATATCCGCAAGCTGCTGAAAAGATTGTGGATGAGGCTGAAAAATTAATCAATGCCCCAACAAAATAATCACTCTATGAAAAAACCTGTTTATTCACTCCTTTTATTATTGATGCTTACTGCCTTTTCTGCCTGCAACGGCAATAAAAAGACGGCAACAAACGACACTGCAACCGACTCAACGGAAGTTTCCGCACCCGAAACCACTTTCTCTGCCGACAGTGCCTTCCAATACGTATCTGCACAAGTGGCTTTCGGCCCCAGAGTACCCGGTACGGAGGCACACACCAAATGCGCGGATTGGATGGAAGAAACGCTGCGCAACATGGGACACCAAGTATTGGTGCAGAAAACCAAACTCAAAGTCTATTCCGGTCAGGAATTTGACATCCGAAACATTATCACTTCCATACATCCGGAAGCCACAGAACGCATACTGCTGATGGCTCATTGGGATAGTCGCCCAATGGCCGACCACGATGCCGATGTATCGGCTCGCAAGAGACCCATCTTGGGTGCCGATGACGGTGCCAGCGGTGTGGGCGTGCTGATGGAAATAGCTCGCCAACTAAAACTGCACCCCATAGCTGCCGATAAAGGAGTGGATATCATTTTCTTCGACCTCGAAGATTATGGTATTCCGGCACAAGATGAGTCATGGTGTTTAGGGTCTCAATATTGGTCCCAACATCCCCATATACCCGGCTATACAGCCAACTTCGGAATCCTCTTGGATATGGTGGGTTCACATGATGCTACTTTCTACTGGGAGGGATATTCCAAGGCATACGCCTCCGAAGCCATGCACCACATTTGGCAGACAGCTGCTCGCTTGGGTTACGGCAAATACTTCAAACAAGCAGATGGCGGAGCCATCACCGATGATCACGTGCCAGTCATTCGGAACAGACACATTCCATCGGTCAATATACTGAATTACAATCCGGAAAACAAATATGGTTTCGGACATCATTGGCATACACACCAAGACAATCTGAACATCATAGACCGCACCACATTGTCTGTGGTGGGTCACACAGTGCTTACCGTAATCCAAGAATTTTAATCCACATACATTACTCATACAGAAATGTCTATCAACGAAATACAAGACGAAATCATCGAAGAATTTACCGCTTTGGACGATTGGATGGATCGCTATGCCCTACTAATTGAATTAGGCGAAAGTCTGGAACTTATCGAAGAGAAATACAAAACTCCCGATACACTTATCGAAGGTTGCCAAAGTCGGGTTTGGATTTACGCCGAAATGCGTGACGGATTGGTGCACTTCGTGGCAGAAAGCGATGCACTGATTGTAAAGGGTATCGTAAGCCTGCTGCTTCGTGTGCTGAACGACCAAACACCACAAGACATCGTGAATACAGACCTCTATTTCATCTCTCGCATCGGTTTGCAGGAGCACCTCTCTCCCACTCGCTCCAACGGATTGGTGGCTATGATCAAACAAATGAAACTCTATGCCATGGCATTTGCTGGGATGCAATAACGGATGGGACAAAACGAGTCTATTGACACACTGATTATAGGAGCCGGACTCACGGGGCTTACCACTGCGGCATGGTTGTGTCGAGCCGGAAAATCCCATTTGCAGATTTTGGAGGCCGAACAGCATATCGGCGGACAAATCAGAACTCAAAAAACCGGCAAATTTACCTACGAAACAGGTCCGAATACCGGCACCATATCCACACCGGAGGTAGCCGAGTTATTCGAAATGCTGAACCTCGAACCGGAAATTGCTTCACCTAATGCTGCACACAGACTCATTTGGAAGGGCAACCGATTTCGTCTCATTCCCTCATCACTCCGGGGAGGCATTATCACTCCACTTTTTTCTTTCACAGACAAACTACGACTCTTGGGTGAGCCTTTCAGGCGCAAGGGCAATAATCCTAACGAAACCATCGGTGATATGGTTGTCCGACGTTTAGGACGCACTTTCCTGCGCAATGCCGTAGACCCTTTCTTGGGCGGCATCTATGCCGGCGACCCTTTCAAGCTGGTCACCCGGCATACACTGCCCAAACTCTATCAACTGGAGCAAAACCACGGTAGCTTTATCCGCGGAGCCATAGCCAAAGCCAAAGAGCCTAAAACCGAACGCGACCGCAAAGCCACCAAACATGTGTTTTCCACACAAGGAGGACTCGGTACGTTGGTGGACTCCTTGGTAAATGCTGTGGGACGTGAAAAAATTCAGACGGGATGTCCGGTGCAGAGTATAGAGTGGATGGGGGACTTTTTCTTAGTTACTTATCGGAACTTCAATGGGCAAATGTGCACCGTAAGAACACAAAATGTGGTCACCACTGTTCCGGCTTTCTGTCTGACCACAATGCTGCCTCAAGCCGATGAAAACGACCTGAGACCCATCCGAGAATTAAAATATGCTCCTGTAGTAGAAGTAGCCATCGGATTCGACTCCATCCCTCCATATCGCTATGCTGCCTTTGGAGGATTGGTGCCTTCTGCTGAAAAAAGAGATATACTGGGTATTCTTTTCACTTCCGATTGCTTTACCAATAGAGCACCTCGCGGTGGAGCTCTTTACACCGTCTTCATGGGCGGCACACGCCGTCCAGAACTGGTCAGTTTTCCCGATAATAAACTGAAAGCCATTGCATTAAGCGAACTGAAAACGATGCTTGGCATACCACGAGAAATAAAGCCGGATTGCTGCGCCATATCGCATCATCCCAACGCCATTGCACAGTATTATGCCGATAGTGACGAAAGGATAGCAGCCATCGCGCACCTGCAAACACAATTCCCCGGACTCTACATAGGCGGCTCCATCCACCAAGGGATAGGAATGGCACACCGCATCACTCAAGCCACAAATATTGCTAATCAAATTATAAACCAATGAAAACGAGAATTTTAGGGTTGTTGGTACTATTGATGATGCCTCTATTGGCAGCAGCCCAAAGGAAAGCAGAAACAGTCAATTATGATGACTATTTTACAGATCAGACCCTACGTGTCGATTATACCTTTGCAGGTGATCAAAAACACACCATGGTCTTTTTGGACGAACTTATTCGCACCGATGGCTGGCATGGCAGACGCCATCATTTGGACGAACTGCCTCTGGAAGGCACAGGAGACATCGAGATGAAGGATGATGCCACAGGCAAAGTGATTTATCGCACTTCATTTTCTACACTTTTTCAAGAATGGCTATCCACAGATGAAGCTGCCCACACAGCCAAAAGTTTCGAAAACGTATATCTATTGCCTTACCCCAAACAACCTGTCAGTCTGACGGTTTCGCTGCGCAATATGCATGGGGAAACAATAACCACTTATACGCACCGTGTCAATCCTGCCGACATCTTAATTCGCCACCAAAAACCTGCCACACAACCGCGCGTAACACAACTTCTCTATTCGGGCACCCCACGCGATTGCATTGATGTGGTGATTATGTCCGAAGGCTATACCGAAAAAGAAGAAGCCATATTCCTCAAAGATGCTTATGCCACACGTGATGCCCTGCTGGCACATGAGCCATTCAAATCCATGAAAGATCGCTTTAATCTGATAGCGGTATTTACTCCATCGCATGATTCCGGAGTAAGCGTTCCCTCCAGAAACGAATGGTGCAGCACTCCTTTCGGTTCGCACTTCGATACCTTTTACAGTGCACGTTATCTTACCAGCCGTCAGCTCAAAAACATCCACAATGCATTGTTGGGAACAGCATACGAACATATCATCATATTGGCCAATACCACCGTTTATGGCGGTGGTGGCATATACAACAGCTTTACCTTGACCACGGCACATAATCCGGATTTCGCTCCTGTGGTGGTACACGAATTCGGACACAGTTTCGGAGGTCTTGCCGATGAATATTTCTACGACAATGATGTCATGACCGACAGTTATTCACATGCCAAAGAGCCATGGGAGGCCAACGTAACTAACCTTGTAGATTTCGAAGGCAAGAAGTGGAGCAGCCTGATACCTAAGAAAACACCTCGACCCACTCCGGTGGCAGACCAGAAAAAATACCCCGTGGGATTATACGAAGGTGCTGCATATAGCAAAAAAGGCTTCTATCGCGCCTCATATAACTGCCGTATGCGCACCAACGTAGCACCTGAATTCTGTCCCGCTTGTCAATTGGGACTGCGCAATTTGATTGAATTCTATACCCGATAATTGTAAGAATAGCCCGACATATAGCGTTGAAAATCAAAAAACAACTATCTTTGAAACATCACTAATTTTATAAGAGATAATGATAGCATTTTATGCCGATGATGTAGACCTGCCCCGATTACGTAAGCGCACCGTTCGTCGATGGATAGAAGACGTTGCGGAGCGCTATCAAAAAGAGGTGGGCGACATCTGTTACCAGTTTTGTAATGACGACCACATCTTACAAACTAATCAGGACTTTTTAAATCACGACTACTACACAGACAT
Source organism: uncultured Porphyromonas sp. (assembly GCA_945965245.1). GTDB lineage: Bacteria > Bacteroidota > Bacteroidia > Bacteroidales > Porphyromonadaceae > Porphyromonas. The sequence goes on from CAMFNC010000019.1 coordinate 5,320, forward strand.
TATCACCTTCGATGAAAGTCAAGACAACGTTATAGCAGGCGATATACTCATCAGTGTGGATACCGTTCGCTCCAATGCAGAGCAGTACGATCTCGAATATGAAGAGGAGTTGCACCGCGTAATCATTCATGGTGTGCTTCATCTTTGCGGTTTGAAAGACAAAACCGAAGAAGACGAAGCCCTCATGCACCAAGCAGAAGACGAAGCTCTGGCAATGCTGCATGAGCAAATTGGAGAAGGTGAACCACTCTTTGACGAATAAGAATTCACTCGCATTCCAACCCTTTTTCCATAAACAATCCCCGTTTATCATGCTCCCATAAGAGCCATTAAACGGGGATTGTTCTATTTTATACATGTTGCAGAAATACCATTTTTGTCTAACTATTCTAACCAAAACCCGTTTAGGAGATTAGTTTTGAATCCGTTTTACTGCAAAGCGCTTATATTTGTTATAGAAAAATTCAACATCATTAATCCTTTAAATTATACAGCTATGGAAATTAAGAAATCCCCCAAAGCCAACCTTGAGAAGCAAAAAGGTCTCTCAATGTTGATGGGTCTTGTGGTTGCTCTGGCCGTAGTATTCGTAGCTTTGGAATATCGTTCATACAGCAAAATTGAAGACGATACCATCGCCAAAGTGGACATCGCCGACGTGGACGAGCAATTGCTTATCGAAGACCAAAAGCAACCTGAACCCGAACCCGAACCCGAGCAACCCAAAATCGAAGTTCAGTTGCCCGAAGAGTTCAAAGTAGTAGAAAATAATCAAGA
>CAMFNC010000020.1 GCA_945965245.1 uncultured Porphyromonas sp.
ACTTACCATATACGCGAGAGTCTTGTTCGTTTTGAGAGGAGTGCATCGAAGGGTCATCGGCAGCCACAATCACCATACCGCCGTTTGCACCGGTAATGGCTGCGTTCATGAAGCAGTCAGCTGCCACATTCATACCCACGTGTTTCATGCACACCAAAGCACGTTTGCCCACATATGACATACCCAACGCCGTTTCCATGGCAGTTTTTTCGTTGGCAGCCCATTCGCGGTGCACATTACGAGCTTTGGCTAATTTGGAATTTTGGATGTATTCGGTAATTTCTGTAGAAGGTGTACCGGGGTAAGCATATACGCCCGAGATGCCGGCATCTATTGCACCGAGGGCAATGGCTTCCACACCTAAAAGCAATTGTTTTTGCATGATAGCTTTATCTATTCTATTTATTGAAAACTTTTCACGGTTATTATAACGTAACAAATATACACAAAGTGTTTGGCAAACACAATTTTTCCGCTGCAAATCTCCCACATTTTTGCCATACAGCTTAACACATGAAGAGTATGCAAAAAAAACAAGAGCCGGATTTTGTCCAGCTCTTGGTATCAGATAACAGATAGGAATTGAATCCGCTATCCGAAATCGTCGAAGTTGATTTGCGTACGCTCCACGCCCAGCTCATCCAACATCTTGAGTGCAGCATCGGCCATCGGACCGGGACCGCACATATAGTATTCGATGTCTTCAGGAGCAGGGTGATCTTTCAGATAGTGATCCAAAATAACTTGGTGGATAAAGCCGGTGTATCCCGTCCAATTGTCTTCGGGCAATGCAGCCGATAGGGCAATATTGAACTTGAAGTTCGGATTCTCGGCTTCGATTTTACGGAAGTCTTCTTCATAGAAGATCTCCTGACGAGAGCGAGCACCATACCAGAAAGTTACCTTGCGCTTGGTGTGCTCGGTATTAAAGAGGTGCAAAATCATGGAGCGCAACGGAGCCATACCGGCACCACCACCGATAAAGAGCATTTCGGCATCGGTTTCGTGGATATGGAAATCGCCGTAAGGGCCACTCATGCGCACCTTGTCACCCGGCTTGAGTGAGAAGATATAAGAGGAAGAAATACCGCATGGGATACCGGCAGCCCAAGTATGCGTATTGCGATCCATCGGAGGAGTGGCAATGCGGACGTTCAGGGTAATGATATTACCTTCGGCCGGATAGTTGGCCATAGAGTACGCACGCACCGTTTCTTCGTTGTTGGTGCTCTGCAAGCTCCACATACCAAACTTGTCCCAATCCGGGCGGAAGCGGTCATTGCCGTCCTTGTCGATAATTTCGTAATCCTTGTAGTTTACGTGATATTTGGGGATTTTAATCTGTGCATAGCTACCGCTCTTGAAGTTCATGTGTTCACCTTCAGGCAGCTTCACCACAAACTCTTTGATGAAAGTAGAAACGTTGCGGTTCGATACCACCGTACAATCCCATTCTTTCACACCGAACACCGATTCGGGTATCACGATATTCATATTTTCCTTCACCTTGGTTTGGCAAGACAGACGCCAATGGTCTTTCTGCTCTTTGTATGAGAAGAAACCGGTTTCGGTGGGCAGGATGTCGCCCCCCCCTTCGGTCACACGGCAGCGACACTGACCACAGCTGCCACTACCACCACAGGCAGATGAGAGGAATATATTTTGACTTTGCAGCGTATTGAGCAATGTAGAGCCCATGGGCACATCCAATTTCTTGTCATCATTGACCGTAATGATCACATTGCCCGAAGGTATCAACTTGGCTTTGGCAATCAGCAAAGCTATCACCAAGATGAGTGTGATGCCCAAGAAGACTATCACACTAATGAGTATTTCATTCATTTTCCGATTTTCTTAATAAGGGGTTCAAGCGAAATTATAATTTAACACCTGAGAAACTCAGGAACGAAATGCCCATCAAGGCGGTAATGATGAAGGCGATGCCTAAGCCACGCAAAGGCTTGGGTACATTGGAGAATTGCAAACGCTCGCGAATGGCAGCCATACCCACGATGGCCAGCATCCAACCGATACCGGAACCCAGGCCATATACTGTGGCCATGCCGGCATTTACAAATTCGCGCTGCTGCATAAAGAGTGAACCGCCCAAGATGGCACAGTTCACGGCAATCAGCGGCAGGAAGATACCCAGTGAGTTATACAACGCCGGAGAGAAACGCTCCACCACCATCTCCACCAACTGCGTAAAGGATGCAATGATGGCAATGAAGATGATGAATGAGAGGAATGAGAAGTCCATGCCTGCATACTGCGACCCCAGCCAAGTGAGTGCACCCTCTTTGAAAATGTAGTTTTCCAGCAGGTAGTTCAGCGGCAATGTGCAGGTAAGAATGAACGTAACGGCAAGTCCCAAACCCAAAGAGGTCTTAACGTTTTTAGATACGGCCAAGAAAGAGCACATGCCCAAGTAATAGGCAAATACCATATTGTCCACAAAGATGGAGCGGACGAATAAGCTTATATAATCCATTTCGTAATTGATTTACTTGATTAGTAAGAAGTTCTCTTGGGGTCGTATTATTTTTCCTGAAGGTCTTTGTTTTTGGAGCGATGCACCCAAATGATGCAAGCCACCACAATCAAAGCCATCGGAGGCATAATCATCAGACCATTGTTTACATAGCCGTGCTGATAGCACCAGTCGGGGATTACTTGAAATCCGAACAATGTACCGGAACCCAGCAATTCGCGGAAAAATGCCACGATTACAAGTATGATACCATAGCCGGCGCCATTGCCCACACCATCCAAAAACGAATCCCAAGGGGTATTGCCAAGGGCAAAGGCTTCCAATCGACCCATCAGGATACAGTTGGTAATAATCAGCCCCACGAATACCGAGAGTTGCTTGCTCACGTCGTATGCGTATGCTTTCAGCACTTCGTTTACAATGGTTACCAGCGTAGCTACCACAACCAACTGCACAATAATACGAATGCGGTTGGGGATGGTTTTGCGCAGCAAGGATATAATAACGTTAGAGAACGCCACAACAGCGGTAACGGAAACAGCCATTACGATGGCCGGCTCTAACTTGGCGGTAACCGCCAATGCGGAGCAGATACCCAACATCTGCACCAAAATTGGGTTATTCTTGCTTAACGGATTGAGCAGAATCTCTTTTTTCTTCGTTTGTGCCATGACGTTTGATTACTGTTGTTTATTCTTAACTAAAAATTCTTTGTACAGACTCAGCGAATGGAGCAACATATCGTTCACACCGTTGCTGGTCAGCGTGCCACCGGAAATGCCGTCCACATAGTCACGTTCGGCATCGCTCTTGCCGGGCTTCACCACGGCAATGCTGCGGAATTCACCGTCACGGAACAACTGTTTGCCCACAAACTGGCCACAGAAGGCCGGTTTCACGATTTCGGCACCCAGACCCGGAGTTTCACCTTGGTGGCTGAAGTCCGATCCGAATACGGAAGAACCGTCTTGAGCATTCACGGCCAAATAGCCCCAAATGGGCCCCCACAGACCGGCGCCAGTAAGCGGCAACACATAATATTTGGCTCCGTCCACTTCTGCCACATACAGCGGCAGGGGTAGCTCGGCATTATTTGCCATCAGTTTCATTTGATTGGCCACATTCATACCGAAAGCCTCATTCTTGCCAATTTGGTCGCCTTCGAACGTTTCGGTGATGGTGCCGTCTGCTTTGACCAGCAATTCCTGTTTAATCAATGAGGCATATACCTCTTTTACCTGACCTTTGTCTTCGGTAGGCTTATTGATGGCACGCAGAATTTGCTGCATTTTGTCAATTTGCTTATTGTCTTGCTGTTTGTCCTTGAGCGAAGTAGCGGTAAAGGCAAGCAAGATGGCCACGACAATGACCATTATCGAGGCATATATTATGGTATATGAATTACTATCTCTATTCATAGTCTCAAATCTTTATTAAGCCTTTTTTACTTCGGTTGCACGTTTCAGACGCTTCTGCACATTGGCATCCACCACGAAGTAGTCAATCAGCGGAGCAAAAGCATTCATAAACAAGACGGCCAGCATCATACCTTCAGGATAACCGGGGTTGAGCACACGGATGAAAATGGCCATAAAGCCCACAAGAAAGCCATAAATCCATTTACCCGTTTCGGTGCGAGCAGCAGTCACAGGGTCTGTGGCCATGAATACCAAACCGAAAGCAAAACCGCCATAGAGGAGATGCATCTGTATCGGCACCTGCATAGCAGCCGTAGCACCCACTGCATTGAAAATTAAGGTCATTACCGTGGCACCTGCTACGCCGGAGAGCATAATTTTCCAGCTGGCAATGCCCGTCCAAATCAGCAAGATGGCACCTAGCAAGATACAGAAAGTGCTGGTTTCTCCAATGGACCCCGGGATAAGCCCCCAGAAAGCATCTGCCAGCGAGCTTGGCTCACCAAGGATATTGTGAATTTCAGGCATGGATTTGGCCGTGGCTATCTGACCCAGTGGCGTGGCACCACTGAAGCCGTCCAATACCGTGCCACCACCCAATCCAAATGTGGAACCAGTGCGCACCCATACGGCATCGCCACTCATGGCGGCGGGATATGAGAAGAAGAGAATGGCGCGTGTGACCAAAGCCACATTAAAGATATTGTATCCGGTACCTCCGAATACTTCTTTGGCAAAGATGACTGCCAAGGCAGTGGCCACGGCTATCATCCAAAGTGGCGTTTCCACCGGCACAATCATCGGAATGAGTAAACCGGATACCAGGAAACCCTCATGTATCTCTTCGTGTTTTTTCTGAGCCATGGTAAATTCAATACCCAGACCCACCACATAAGAAACGATTAATTTGGGCAATACGGCCAAAAAGCCGAAGCCGAACAATTCCCAGAAACCGGCCTGCATACCAATGGCGAGGTAGTGCTGATACCCCACGTTATACATACCGAATAGCAGTGCCGGCACCAGAGCAATGCACACCGTACTCATAATGCGTTTGCTGTCTATGGTGTCGTGCACGTGTACACCTCCGCGTTTGGCGGTGGCGTTGGGGACAAACAGAAATGTTTCAAATCCCTCAAACACGGACTTCAGCGCAGAGAACTTGCCGCCCGGTTCGAAGGACGGCTTCATTGCATTCATTTTTTTTCTTAAAGCGTTCAATGTCTTGTATGGTTAAGAAGGTGAAACAATTAGTTTAATTCTTTATAGAGTTGATCCAAACCTTGGCGCACAATCTCTTGGAGTGGCATTTTGGATGAATCCACAAACTCACAAACCGAGAAGTCTTCGGGGGCTACTTCATAGATACCGCGGTTTTCCATATCCTTAATGTTGAAAGCGATGATGGCTTTCAATAAATATTCTGGGAAGATATCCATGGGAAAGACGCGATCGTATTCGTTGCTCATAATCATGGCTCGTCTACCTCCCTTGATACGGGCATCCAACGTGTATTCCTTGCTTGGGCAAAGCCACGAAGTATAGGCTCGGTTCATGGAGAATTGGTTGAAACGAGGCTTAATCCAGCCAAACATTTCGTCCACATCGTCACCTTCAGGAATTACCGTAATCTGGTCGCAATTCATCCGGCCATAAGGTCTTTCGGTATGAATTTGTGTACCGGTAAATACATCACCGTCAATAATGCGCACATGTTCATGTTTGGCAGTCAGGCGTCCACGCAGCACCTCTTCGGTTTTTGCACCCGGCATCATATATATATAGCCATGCTCTTGAGCTTCTGAGCCGGTCACTGCCATCATGCGGCTGAAATCGGGCTTGCCGGTCTGCAAGAAGCGTCCCATCACAATGAGGTCGGTGGCCTTGAGCGTCCAAACCATTTCGTCCTTATTCACGGGTTTCACATGGTTAATCAGCACACCCACCAATCCGGCAGGGTGATTGCCACGCACTTCATATCGCTCCACGCCCTTGATTTGTGTCAGTGAACCGGTGCGTGCACCCAGATATACTTTGCCATCGGTCAGTTTGTTCAGTACATCCAGAGCCAGTTGGATTTCCGCCTCATGTCCTTGGCTCACAAAGTCGAAATCGGGAGCCAGCGGAGCGGTAAAGTTGGCCGTTACGAAGATGTCGCGAGGCACAATTGTGGGGTCGGGTACGATGTCGAACGGACGTTGGCGCAAGAAGCCCCACATGCCGCTTTCGCATAGCAGAGCAACCAATTCTTCGCGCTTCATGGATTGGATTTGGCTTACATCAGCCATGCGGAATTGCTGTTCGGCGTCGGGTTTTACCTCCACACTCAGCACTTTGCGTTTTGCTCCGCGGTGGACGGCCACCACCTCGCCACTGACGGGGGATACGAACTTCACTGCCGGCATCCTCTTGTGGAAAAAGAGTGCATCACCGGCTGCTACTTTGTCGCCTTCCCGAACCAATAGCTTAGGCACAACACCCTCAAAATCATCGGGCACCAAAGCATAACTTGCTCCGTTTTTCACGGGTGCAAGCATCTCGGCAGGTGCTTTCCCTTTGAGTTTGAGTGTCAGGCCTTTCTTTATTGTTAGAACATTTGCCATAACACAAGATTGGAAAGAATAAATTGTTTAGGTATTTTGTGGTACAAAAGTAAACCTTTTGCAGGTATATACCGCATTGTTTACAGAAAAAAATACATAATTCTCTTTTTGAACCGTTTTTTCATGCCATATTGATAGCATGAATTCGATCTAAGCACACAAGCAAGTTTTTTTCCTTTCGAGGAGGTGTTGTCTTGGCTTAGTCTCGCAACCTCCTCATACCTCACTGTGTGACAGTGGCTATTTTTTATGCATAAAATAGAATTGATTTATGCATAAAACACGCACAATTTATATATAAAATGAAATCAATTTATGTTGAAATTTTTCAGCACCCCGCACAAGCATCTCGACATCCTATATATATAGATGCAAAAAAACTTCGGTGGAGAGTATGGAGCCGCCGGTGTGTGCGGATTTTTTAAGGAGTACACGGGTGATATTTTCTGTGCCTTTATTTTCTGTTGTATCTTTGCACCCATATTGCTTTTTTGGAAAGCAAAAATCACTGTGCAATGAAAATCAGAGATATAGATTTGGGCTATCGCCCGGTGGCACTTGCTCCCATGGAAGACGTTACAGATGTAGCATTCCGCAGTCTGTGCAAGGAATTCGGAGCCGATATGGTTTACTCGGAGTTCCTGAGTGCGGACGCTCTAGTGCGCAACGTGGCCGGCACACTTGGCAAACTGACCATTCTATCCGAAGAACGTCCCGTGGCCATCCAAATCTACGGACGCATCCCCGAAGCCTTGGTGGAGGCGGCGCAAATGGTGGAGCAAATAGCTCACCCCGATGTACTGGATTTAAATTTCGGTTGCCCGGTGAAACGTGTGGCCGGCAAAGGCGCCGGTAGCGGTATGCTGCGCAACATCCCTCTGATGCTCCAAATCACACGTGAGGTGGTGCAGGCCGTACATCTGCCCGTAACGGTGAAAACACGTCTAGGATGGGATGCCAACAGCATTATTATAGAAGAACTGGCCGAACAACTTCAGGACTGTGGCGTCGAGGCTCTGACCATACATGGTCGCACACGTGCACAGATGTACACCGGCATGGCGGACTGGGAACCCATCCGCCAGGTAAAAAGTAATCCACGCATCCACATCCCCATCATTGGCAATGGCGATATTACCACACCTGAAGAGGCGCAAATGGCCTTTGACCGATATGGTGTGGATGGTATCATGGTGGGGCGCGGCTCCATTGGTCAACCGTGGATTTTCGAGTCTATCAAACATTACCTCTGCACCGGCGAGAAACTGCCACCCAAAAGTGTAGATTTCTATATGAATACGCTGCTGCGGATGGTGGATAATAACATAGCCAAACTGGATGAGCGGCGAGGTATCCTGCACAGCCGCCGTCATATAGCGGCCTGTCCACGCTTCAAAGGTATCCCGGATTTCAAATCTCTCCGCGTGGCCATGCTACGCGCCACCACACGCAACGAACTGATACCGCTAATGGAGCAGGCCGCCGACCGTTTACGCCGGGTAGAACAGGAGAATGGAGGGCTTACAGAATAAAATAGTACTCACATACGTTAAATAATCATAAAAGGTATAAATCAATATGATGGTACGCAACAGATTTATAAGTCTTGCAGTCATGGCAGCAGCCACGCTGTGGTTGCTGGGCGCATGCGGCAATAAAGCCAAACAATTTGTGATAGAAGGCAATGTCACCGACGCCGAAGGCAGCATGCTCTATATGGAAGAAGTGGGCACGGGCAACGTGATTTCGCTGGACTCGGTGGAGCTGGATCATGAAGGGGCTTTCAGTTTCCGACACGATGGCACCTATTATCCCATGTTTTATCGCTTGCGTCTGAATGCAGAGGCAATCCCCTTTGCAGCCGATAGCAGCACACACTTGGTGCTCAAAGCTTCGGGGCGCAACTTTTTCACAGGCTATGAATTGCTGGAGTCTGATGCCGACAATCGCAAGATACGTGAGATAGCCCGCAAGCGATACCATACAGATTGTCGTATAGACAGCTTGATTTCCCTTTATGGTTCAGACTTGATTTCCGCCGATTCGCTCACTTCGTCCATTGAGAATTTGGCACATCGATTTCGCACGGAAATGGTTCGTAACTATATCTATGTGGAACCCAAGAGTGCCGCATCGTACTTTGCCCTCTTTCAGAAAAAAGGCAATGTGATGTATTTCGACCAAGAAGACAAGAACGACATGCGTGCTTTTGCTGCTGTGGCCACTGCGTACGACACCTATTATTCGATGGCTCCGTACACACCTTTTCTCAAAGATATTGCCCTCAAATCCATTGCCACCACACGGCAGCGCGAAGCACTGAAACGTCATTTGAGCCGCTTGGACAGCATTGCCCCGGTAGCCTTCCCCGAAATCAAGCTCAAAGATGCCAAGGGTAAAGAAATCAGTTTGACCGAAACAGCTGCTCTGCACCGCCGTGTGCTGCTATGCTTTACCGCTTATTCCGGCGAATGGTCGCCCCAGTTGGTGCGATTGATGCGCGATATGTATGACCGAAGAGCGCAGTATGACCTGCAAATCTTCGAAGTGTCGGAAGACAGCGACCCCTACTACTGGCGCAATGCTTCGCGCACGTTGCCCTGGATTTGTGTATTCGATGAAACCCAAACCTATGTAAAAAGTTATAATTTGGCACAAATGCCTGCATTTTTTCTGATAAAAGACGGCGAACTGCACGCTCTCAACTCCCCACAGGAGGCTTTGCTGTAAGCCTCGACCCCTCGGCAATACGCAAAGATTTCATATCTTTGTAATTAAGAGTAATTTAGTGTAAGAATGGATTCTAAACGCGTTTTGTATATTTCGCAGGAAATATACCCTTATCTGCCCGACACCGAAATATCGAAAGTGTCGCGTGAATTGCCACAGGCTGTACAAGAGTTGGGAAACGAAGTACGCATATTTATGCCTCGATACGGGATCGTGAACGAACGGAGAAACCAACTCCATGAGGTTATCCGTTTATCGGGTATCAATATGATTATCAATGATAACGACCATCCACTGATTATCAAGGTAGCGTCCATCCAACAGGCTCGGATGCAAATATATTTTATTGACAACGATGATTTCTTTAAGCGCAAAACCATGTTCAAGGTGGATGCCAAACGTGCCAACGACAATGACGAGCGTGCCATCTTCTTTGTGCGAGGAGCTTTGGAAACCATCAAAAAGCTGCGTTGGATACCCGATGTGATTCACTGCCACGGATGGTTTACATCTCTGGCGGCACTTTACCTGAAAAAGTTTTATCACGATGACCCTGTATTCAACAAAGCCAAGGTGGTATGCTCCTTATACAATGAACCGGACAACGAATTGATTCCCGAAACTTTGTTTGAGAAACTTCGCTTCGACCACATGACCGACGAAGATGTGGCTTTCATGAACGGCTCCACCGATTTGGATGCACTGAGCAAACTGGCCATACATTATGCCGATGGTATAATCTGTGGCAGTGAGCAAATTAAGAAAGAATGGACAGACTATGCAGAGCTGTGCAGCAAACCCATCTTGGCCTATCCAGGCAGAGAAGAAGGCTATGCCGAGTTATATAACAACTTCTATAACGAAATTCTGAAATGAAATATCCTCAGCTCAAGCTGTGTATGATAGCTCTGTGCGCCGCCATCATGATGGTGGGCTGCAGCGATAACTTGTCGGGAGTGGGCGAAAGCATCCAACCCGACGCAGATAAAGTAAAAGCTCGTACCGACTCCATCTCGGTAAACTTCAGCACCATAGGCACCCCCACCGTATACAGCAATACGCTGGTTACGTTATTGGGTGAAATCAACGACTTGACGTATGGCAACTTCAAAGCCTCGTTTATCAATAAACTACGCCATGCCAGAGGTTTCAAGTTTGCCCACGAGCCTATCGATAAAAAAATAGACTCTGTGAGATTGCGTATCAATTATTCGCGATGGGCGGGAGACTCCACCGCATTGCTCAAGGCGGCCGTATATAAATTGGATAAACCGGTGACAAGCAACTCCTATTCGCAGCAGGATCTGTCGGACTTTATCAGCGAAAAGAACTTTCTGGGTACGATGCCGTATAGCGCAGCCACCGGTAAAATCAATTCGAATCAAAACGTTCGCTATGTAGATGTTCCCATCAATAAAGAGCTGGGTCAGAAGATTTACAACTTGTCGGTAGCTTCGCCTGCCAGCTTCAACACACAGGAGGCTTTCGAGCGTGATGTATTGCAGGGGTTATTGGTAACCACCTCCACCGGTAGCGGCAACGTGCTCAGTGTATATGGTGTGGAGCTTTGGGTCTATTACTCTTACGAAGGCATGACTGTAGATAAGGATGGTAAGCCCACCAAAGGCAAACTGTCTGCGGCAGAGATATTCGTAAACACCAAAGAGCAAATCATGGTAAACGGATTTGACAATTCGGATGTGAGTCACTTGCTGGAGCCTGACGATAAATTCGCTTACATAAAGTCGCCTGCCGGTGTGGTAACCAAGGTTACCATTAGCAAAGAAGAACTCCAAAAGGCTTTCGACCGCCGTGGTCAATACAATCTGCAACGCGATCAAGTGATCAACGAAGCGCAGTTCAAAGTCAATGCCGATCAACCCGATTTCCAGAAAACCGGATTGATACCGCCTCCCTATCTATTGATGGTGGCAGCAGACTCTGCCAAGATTTATTTTGAAAAGAACTATACCGAGCTTCAGAAGCCGGAAGATTCATTCCTCTCATCACAATACAGCATTGTGAGCAGGCACTATAACTTCAGCAACATTTCTCCGCTCATTCAAAAACACATCCAGAAGCATGGTAAATATCAATCCGATGGATCCATCGTGGTGGACAAAGATCTGGAAGCGCTTTTGGTACCCGTACAGCGTCTTTCCTCACGTGACCAGAATGTGGGTGGCGAGAAAACCACAGAGTTGAATAACTATCTTTTTCCCTCGGCGGTAAAACTGCAAACCACGGGGGCAAACCGAAGGATAGGTATCATCAGTACACAATTCGTTAATTAATTTATTTCATTAAGATGCACGCCCTTTATTCTCTATGGAGGAGAGGGGGAATGTTGATAAAAACTAAACGACTATGAAACACCTGAAAGGAAGGCTGATTGTAATGAATTTCCTCCAGTTCTTTATCTGGGGTTCATGGCTGATCTCTTTGGGGCGATATTGTGGCAATGTGATGCACTTCGATGGGCTGCAAATCGGTAATTTGTTCGGCACCATGGGGATTGCCTCCATTTTTATGCCCGGTCTGATGGGCATTGTGGCAGATAAACGGATTAATGCGGAGCGATTGCTTAGCATCCTGCATCTGCTGAGCGCCATCGCTTTGATTTATGTGGCCTCTATTATCCCCACTCCCGATGGAGCCAATTATTGGCAGTTCTATGCCGGCGTGCTGATGATGTCGGTGTTCTATATGCCCACCATCTCGCTAACCAATGCTATTGCCTATTCTTCGTTGGCCAAGGCGAACATGGATATTGTAAAGAACTTTCCCCCGATTCGTGTATGGGGCACGGTGGGTTTTATAATTGCCATGTGGTTGGTAAATATGACCAAATCCATGGATTCGAATATGCAACTCTATATTGCCACGGTTGCTTCGGTGGTTCTGGCTGTTTACGCACTCAGTCTGCCCAAATGTCCGCCCACCCCCAAAAGTATGCGCAAAAACAGTTCATTACTTTCGGCTTTGGGATTGGACGCCTTTGTGCTGTTTAAGGATAAGAAGATGGCTATCTTTTTCATTTTTTCAGTGCTCTTAGGTGCAGCCTTACAGGTGACCAATACATATGGCAATATGTTTTTGGATAGCTTCAGCGGCACGTTCCCCGATAGCTTTGCAGTAAAGTATCCTAACATTCTCCTTTCGCTTTCGCAAATTTCGGAAACGCTCTTTATCCTTGCCATTCCTTTCTTCATGAAGAGATTCGGCATTAAGCGCGTTATGCTGATGAGTTTGGTGGCATGGGTATTCCGTTTCGGTTTCTTCGTGGTGGGCGACCCGGGTATGCCGGGTGTAATCTTCCTGACCCTCTCGATGATTGTATATGGTATGGCTTTCGATTTTTTCAATATATCGGGCTCGATGTTTGTGGATCGTGAAGCCGACCCCTCTATGCGTGCCGGAGCACAGGGTTTGTTTATGATTATGACCAACGGTTTGGGTGCCATCATCGGCGGTTTTGCCAGTGGCTCTGTAATCAAAGCACTTACCGGTGCAGATGGAATTGTGAATTGGCAGATGGCATGGGGCGTTTTTGCCGTTTATGCCTTGGTGGTAAGCATATTGTTTGCAATGCTTTTCCACTATAAAGAGAATGATGCAAATTGATGTTTGCGCACATTATATCCATCGGTGAATTTAGTAATAGACCAAGGAAACAGTGTTTGCAAAGTTGCCTTCTTTGAGGAAGACAAGATGCAAAAGGCATATGTTTTGCCTCATTTTCGCGCTGCCTCGGCAGTGCATATACTAGAGCGTCACCCGCAAATCGACCAATGTATTTACTGCTCGGTGGCCGGTGATGACGAAGAGCTACTCCAAGCCATCCGAAGTCGGGTGGATTTGATGGTGGTGAGCGGTCGCACATCGGCTCCTATCGAAGTGATATATGATAGAGACCTTTTGGGAGGTGACCGTTTGGCGGCTGCGGTGGGTGCCCACTGTCTGGCTCCCGAAGGCACAGAAATATTGGTTGTGGATAGCGGTACAGCCGTAACCTACGAGCGCATCAATGCTGCCGGAGTATATATTGGTGGCAATATATCACCGGGCTTGCAGGCCCGCTTCAGAGCTTTGCACGAATTTACGGGCAAATTGCCGTGGCTGCGAAGACCATTGGAAGGAAAGTGGGATGAACTGTTTGGTCATAATACTCAGGATGCCATTCGGGCTGGTGTTTTGCGTGGCTTCTTATATGAGATAGATGGCTATATCAGCGAATTGAAACAGCAATATCCCGATATATGGGTTTTCTTGGCCGGAGGTGACTCCTTCTACTTGGAAAGCCGTCTGAAAAATAAAACCATAGCTCTGCGGGACTTAGTCGTGATAGGGCTGAATAGATTATTAGAATACAATAAAAGATGAAGAACCATAGACATCCAGTGAGTCGTCTGATAATGAATGGACGACATTGGGCAGCTTTTGTGGCTGCGTTTTTCCTGCTTGGTCATTACGGACTTCAGGCTCAAAGTAATAGTACCGAGTCGCCATATACCCGATTTGGAATAGGTAATTTGGGAGAGCGTACCTCTACGGCTTCCAGAGCCATGGGAGGTATCGGTATAGGTCTGAGAACGTCCAACATCATTAACCCTAAGAATCCGGCATCATATGCCGCCGTGGATTCGCTTACATTCTTGTTTGACTTCGGCACATCTATCGGAATGACTTGGTATCGCGATGCTAATGCCACCAGCCGTCGCACCTTGGGAAATCTGGAGCACATCACCATGCTCTTCCCCATGAGTAAATACGTGTCGTTTAGTGCAGGTTTGCTACCTTTTGCACAGGGTGGTTACCAGTTCGGACGTATGGAGAGTATGGGCGGAGAGTCGGACGCAGAGTTTCTCCGCTATTATACCGGTAAAGGCAATGTGAACGAAATTTATGTTGGTCTTTCCGTGGAACCGATTCACGATTTTTCGATAGGAGCCAATGTGTCTTATCTTTTTGGCAACATCACTCATTTTCGTCATGTTCGTTTCACTACACCTGCTCCGAATAACCCCAGTTTTTTGGATCGGTTGGCACTTCAGGGTATGCGTTTCGATGTGGGAGCGCAATGGCACATCCCGATGCAGGACAAAAAACATGCACTGACCATCGGAGCCATTTACAGTCCTTCCATAAATCTGCAATCCAACCTTATCCGCACCAATACGATCGCGGGAGGTTCCGGTCTGACCACGATAACCCGCTTGGATACAATATCTGCCAAGAATGCCTATTCTCTGCCTCATAGTTTTGGTTTGGGACTCACATTTGAAGCCACGAACAAATGGTTACTGGGAGTTGACGTGGACTATTCGCTCTGGAAAAATGCCAAATTCTTCGAATCCCACAGTCAAATGAACAACAAATGGCATGTATCCGTGGGCGGGCAGTTCGTACCGGACGAAACACAACGTTCGTTTTGGCAACGCACGGCTTTCCGTGCCGGTTTACATGCCGAAAATTCCTATATGAACGTACCCACATCGGATGGCGCATATCATGGTTATCAGAAGCTGGGAGCTTCCGTGGGAATGGGGATGCCGGCGTTTGATTACCGCTCTCGCTTGAATGTGGGATTGGAATATGGTCTTACTTTGCCCGGAGCAAAAGGCATGATTACCGAACACAGCATTATCCTGCACGTGGGACTCTCTTTTAATGAAGGATGGTTCCGAAAAATGCGCATTGAATAAACAATTAATACTTTTTTACCTCTAAATACTGTAACAAAGCCAAATAAAAGGTACTTTTGTGATGCCTATAAGAAAAGATGGCTTTAGAAAACATTTTTTAATAATTAACGATATCACAAACTACGATGAAACTGAAAAGATTGATTTTAGCGAGTGCTCTTAGTCTATACGCCCTCAGTGCAGTGGCTCAAACCGGTATCAAAACCGGCACGCCTTATGGTTCGGGGGAGGATAGCGTTCGCTGCTTGGAAAACATCAGTTTACTGAGCAATAATGCCAAAAATAAAAACTTTGCCGATGCAGAAAAGTATTGGCGCATGGCTTATACCGAGTGCCCCGGCTCTCACAAAAATATCTATATCTATGGTGCTCAAATCTTGGATTGGAAAATATCCAACGAAAAAGATTCTGCCAAGCGCGCAGCTTTGCTGGAAGAATTGATGGCAATGTATGACAAGCGTATCGAATACTTCGGTGGTGACCACAAGTATGGTACGGACTGGATTATCACCACGAAAGCTCAAGATTATATTCGTTTTGCAGGTGAAGCAACTGACTATAACAAGGTACATGACTGGCTGAAGCCCATCGTAGAAAAGAATCAAAACTACACCAGCCCCACCACACTGAATTACTACGTATTCTCTTCTTTGCTCAAGGCTTATGCCGATAGCACCGCTCACGACCAGTATGTAAAAGACTATATGATGAGTGCCAAGTATTTGAACGAGCAATTGGCCAATGAAACAGATCCCAAACGCATCGAAGAAATTCAGAACGTAAAAGAACCTATGGATGACCTCTTCGGCCGTAGCGGTCTTGCTTCTTGCGAGGTGCTGAAGCAACTCTACACCGACGCCGATATTGATGAGCACAAAACCGATACTGCCTATCTGAAAACCGTGACAGCTATTTTCCAGGAAGCAGAAAATTGCGAAGCTCCGGTTTACTATAAAGCTGCCAAGTATCTGTTTGAACAAAATCCCAGCTCACGTGCTGCTATCGGTTTGGCATACGAAGCCATGTCCAAAGGCAAAAACGCAGAGGCCATGAACTATCTGAACAAGGCCGTAGAGTTGTCTAAGGACGCTAAAGAGCGTGCCAACTGCTACTATGCAATGGCCACAATCCGTTTCCGCGAACACAGCTATGCCGCCGCCCGTCAGTTGGCTCGTCAGTCTGTTGCCGAGAATCCGCACAAGGGTGAGCCTTACATCTTGATAGCTCAGATGTATGCCTCTTCTGCCAATAGCGTCTTCCCGGGCGATCCTGTTAAGCAACGCTGTGTATATTATCTCGTTATCGACAAACTGATACAAGCACGCAATGCCGACCCTCAAATCGCCGGTCGTGTAAATAATCTGATTGCTCGTTATACCCGCTCTTTGCCTGCCGCCTCGGACGTATTTATGCATCCCGAATTAGGCAAAGGTAAATCTTTCTTCGTCGGAGGTTGGATTGGCGAAAGCACTGTAATTCGATAACTGCGTTCACAATGGACGTTCCAATCGATTATTATTCCATAATACGATAAACATGGCATACGCCCACTTATCGCCATGAGCGAAAGTGGAGCGTATGCTTTTTTATATGTGTCGAACTGTTTCATTATTTATTGTAGCCATATTGCTGATTTCCCTTCCTTTGCTAAACGGCTGTGGGAGGGGTAAGACCCAAGTTGTGCATTCGGGTAAGAAGGTGGACTCTATGTATTCCATTCTGACCACCGATGTGAATACAATGGTATCTACCGGTGGTGTAATTCAATATCGTTTGATTGCCGATGAATGGCGTATCTACGATTTGCCCAAAAAGAAAGAATGGAATTTTTATAAGGGTATCTATATTGAGCAGTTCGACCCCAAGATGAACATCCTTTCCAAGATTACCGCTGACTCTGCCACCTATTATGTGAGTGATGAAACTTGGCTCTTGGTAGGACATGTTCGCTTTAGTGATGTGGAGGGTAAGCGTGTTTTTTCACCCCGGTTGTATTGGAATCGCTTGGAGCGAACCATTTATTCACAAGATTCCATCTACATTGTGACTCCCGACCGCATCATGCGTGGCAATTCATTCAAGGGCAAAGACGACCTCAGCGAATATACACTGTATGATAATTCGGGTGAAATGGAATATGAAGAAAATGCAGATACGTCTTCTACCGGTGCTCCTGCCACAAGTCCATCCACTCCTCCGCCCCTTGCTTCTGAATCTGTTTCCGGCGATATAATAGCTCCACCGACCCACACCGGAACCACAAAAGATATTCAGCTTTCATCCCAATCATCCAGATCTCGGACTTTCAGTCGTCCTTCCAATATCAAGCCTCAACTCCGAAATGTCAATCGTTTGGATTCGACTGTAAGACATTGATTGTCCTGAAACCACAAAGGTCGGTAAGCATCTTATTTTTGATACGACGCACATGATTTATCTATACATCTTTATCTCTCTGATTTTCTCGGCATTCTTTTCCGGTGTAGAGATTGCGTTTTTGTCTTCCGACCGCTTACAGTTGCAGTTGGATCGAAACCGCGGAGGTATTATCGGTCGTATTCTGGACTTCTTTTACAACCGCCCCAATCGGTTTGTGACCACCATGTTGGTGGGCAATAACATCGCATTGGTTATCTATGGTCTTTTGGTGGCCAAACTGTTGGAAACCCCACTGCAAAGTCTTTTTCATAACGACTTATTAGTGCTCATAACCCAATCGATCCTTTCCACCATTGTGATTTTATTTACAGGCGAATATATCCCCAAGGTCACATTTCGCAACAATGCCAATTGGGCAATGCGTTCCTTCGCTCCGCTGATTTTTGTAATTTACATCTTTCTCTTCCCGGTCACATTGCTTTTCAGCCTGCTAACATCCGGCATTCTACTGCTTCTGGGACAGAAAAACAAACACACTCCTCTCACACCATCACTTTCCACAGTGGATTTGGAACACTATTTGAGCCGAAGCAATACCGAAGCCGATGTCGAAGGTGGACTGGAAACAGAGGTCAAAATTATGCAAAACGTCATCGAGTTTCCCACTTTGCAGGTGCGCGATTGCATGATACCCCGCAATGAGATCATTGCTGTGGAGCAATCTACACCTCGTGCCGAGTTGGAGCAGCTGTTTACCTCCACGGGACTTTCGAAGATTATCGTTTACCAAGAAAGCATTGACCGTGTAATCGGTTACATTCACTCTAACGAAACTTTCCACAAAGACGAGTGGCAAAAGCACATCACACCAGCCATTTTTGTGGCGGAGAGCATGCTGGCAGCCAAACTGATGCAGCGGCTGATGCAACATAAGCGTAGCATTGCCGTGGTGGTGGATGAATTGGGCGGAACCGCAGGATTAGTCACCTTGGAGGATGTGGTGGAAGAGATATTCGGCGACATTGAAGACGAACACGACACCAATAAAATCATTGCCAAGCAGGTGGATAAAAACACCTATATCCTCAGCGGACGAATCGAAATAGACGACCTCAACGAACGCTTTGACCTCAATTTACCCGAAAGTGATGACTATCAAACCATTGCCGGCTTCATTCTTTCGCATTATCCCACCATTCCCGACCGTGGAGACACTTTGGTCATAGACCACATGAATTTCCAGATTTTGCGCTCCACTTCGTCCAAAATAGAATTGATCAAACTCACCCTCAATCTATAATAACCCATCTTATATATAACCAAGCCATGTCATCAACCACATTCAAAGGAATAGTATTGGCCGGCGGTTCCGGCACCCGATTATATCCCATTACCAAGGGCGTGAGCAAGCAGCTGCTCCCCATATACGATAAACCCATGATTTATTATCCCATCTCCACGCTCATGTTGGCAGGTATCAGGGATATACTCATCATCTCCACCCCACAGGATTTGCCCGCATTCCGCCGCCTATTGGGCTGTGGTGCCGAGTTTGGCCTTCGATTAAGCTATGCTGAGCAGCCACAACCCAACGGATTGGCAGAAGCCTTTATCATCGGCAAGGACTTCATCGGCGATAGTCCGGCATGCTTGGTATTGGGCGATAATATTTTCTACGGGCAGAGCTTCAGCCGCATGCTGCACGAAGCTGTGACATGCGTGGAGCAACGCCGACAAGCCGCCATCTTTGGCTATTATGTCAGCGACCCGGAGCGATATGGTGTAGCGGAATTTGATGCCGATGGCAACGTAATCGGCTTGGAAGAAAAACCCCAAAAGCCCAAAAGCAACTATGCCGTGGTGGGACTCTATTTCTATCCGAACGATGTGGTTCGCAAGGCTCAAACCATTACCCCATCGGCAAGAGGTGAATTGGAAATCACCACCGTCAATCAGTTGTATATGCA
>CAMFNC010000021.1 GCA_945965245.1 uncultured Porphyromonas sp.
AAGAGATGCACCACCTGGTGCGCAGATGGGACGAATTGCTGAGCAAAATCCCAAAAGCCAAAGCACCGAAGTTGATCTTCCAAGAGACCAGCCGAGCATTGGGCTTGCTGCGAGACACTTTTAACCCCAACTTCAAAAATATTCACGTAAACGACGCTCCGTTCTATGAAGACATTCGTGAATACATTGAACTGATTGCTCCCGGTCGGGAAGAAATCGTACAGCTCTACAAGGGTGAAATTCCACTATTCGACCAATTGGGGGTCACCAAGCAAGTCAAAGCTCTTTTCGGGCGAACCGTTACCTACAAGAGCGGCGCATACCTCATCATCGAACAAACCGAGGCAATGCACGTGGTGGATGTGAATAGCGGCAATCGATCCAGAAATAGTAATGAACAGGAAAACACAGCTGTGGACGTCAATATGTCGGCGGCAGAAGAACTGGCTCGTCAATTGAGGCTTAGAGATATGGGAGGTATTATAGTGGTGGACTTTATCGATATGCACGAACCGCAACATCGCCAGCAACTCTATGAGCACATGATCAAACTGATGGCCAACGACCGCGCCCGACACAACATTCTGCCTCTGAGCAAATTTGGACTGATGCAGATAACTCGTCAGCGTGTGCGCCCGGCCATGCAGATCAATACGGAAGAGAAATGCCCAACCTGTTTGGGTACCGGCAAAATGAAATCTTCCATCCTCTTCACCGATACGTTGGAAGAGAAAATCAAACATCTCGTGGAGGTGCAAAAAGTAACTCATTTCACACTGCACATTCATCCCTATGTGGCAGCTTATGCCAAGAAAGGTATTCTAAATTCCATTGCACGTCAATGGAAGTCCAAATACACTAAAGGCTTGAAGATACTGCCCAATGAAAGTATGGCTTTTCTGGATTATAAATTCTTAGATAATGAGGGTAACGAAATCGAATTCATTGACGTAGACGATCATCGTCATGAAGACGATTAATAGCATCCGAAAAGACCGCAAGACTTATCTCATAAAAGACCGAGAGCCAAAGCAGATAACAGCTTGCTCCCGGTCTTTTTTTTGTATTTGAAATATGGAATGTTTTTATTGTACGTCGGATGGAAAAACTTTTTTGATGGCGCAACTGATGGAATAGAGACCGAATAAGTCCGAATTTATCTCTTTCAGAGATAACATTACAATTTCTGCAGCATCATCGGCAGCTTGGGCATGGGATAAGTCTGCACAAGTGGCTTCGAAAAATAAGTCAGTGGTATATACTGTTACTCCGGCATAAGGATAAATATTCGGTAGAGAAAAGAGGTATCGGACATGGTCGATTTCCAGCCCGGTTTCCTCCTTTACCTCACGACGTACACCCTCTTCTGCAGTTTCTTCGGGGTCAAGGAATCCTCCGGGTAAATCCAGAGTCCCTTTGGCAGGCTCACGTTCTCGACGAACCGTAAGCAGATTTCCTTGTTCGTCTCTGATAAAACAGGCTACTGCCGCTGCCACATTGGCATAATAAATCAAACCGCAGGTCTCACACTTTTTCGAGCGGTTATTGTGCTCCACAAAGGTATGAGCACCACAGCGCGGACAATATTCAAAAACCTCTAAAGGATGTGGCATAATCGGAGAGTCTTATTTGGCTTCCCAACCCAAAGCACTAGCTCCCAGCACAGCGGCATCGCTATCTTTGAGTTGCGATACCAATATTTTGGTTTTGCCTTTATAGATTTGCAGCAGGTTTTTTTCCATGTGATGGCGGATAGGGTTCAGCAGCAAATCTCCAGCCTGTGCTAAGCCTCCAAATAAGATGATAGCTTCGGGGCTGGAGAAGGTCACGAAATCGGCAAAAGCTTCTCCTAAAATCTGACCTGTGGTCTCAAAAATATCTTTGGCCATGGTATCGCCTTTGACGGCTGCATCAAAAACATCTTTTGATGTGATGGTTGCGGGAGGAATAACACGTAACAGACTGTTATCGGTGCAGATGTCCAGATATTCACGTGCTGTGCGTGCCACACCGGTGGCAGAGCAATAGGTTTCCAAACATCCTTGACGACCGCAACCGCAATTTCTGCCATTTCTTCTGACTATCATATGTCCCAGTTCGCCGGCAAAACCATCTGAACCGTAGACCAAACTGCCATTTATCACAATACCGCTTCCCACACCGGTACCCAATGTGATTTCGATGAAGTCTTTCATGCCTCTGGCTGCTCCGTAAGTCATCTCCCCGATAGCCGCAGCATTAGCATCATTGGTTAAGGTTACCGGAATATTTAACTTATCGCTGAGTAATTGTGCTAAAGGTATTTTTCCTTTCCAAGGCAGGTTGGGAGCAAATTCAATGGCTCCCGTAAAATAATTACCGTTGGGTGCGCCGATGCCGATTCCTTTTATCTTTTCTTTTCCGCCAACTTGTAAAATGAGTTGGATTAGGCCTTGAGCCAAATCTTCGAGATAAAAATTTATATCGTTATGTATGGCCGTTCTGATAGACGAGCTGATAATTACATTTCCTCGAGCGTCCACTACTCCGAAAACTGTATTGGTCCCACCTAAATCTATTCCTATTACGTAGGGTTGTTCCATAGTATGATATGAAAGAGTTTGTAAACATTTTTATAATTATAGACAAATATAAGATGTTTTTCGTAAGATTGCAGTTGTGTAAGCTTCTTTTTGATTTTTGATGATGTTTTGCTCCGTGCAGATATCAAAATGATATGAAAATGTTTGATTTTTTTACATTTGAGAACCTTGATGGCTCTTAAACTTTAGAGCTAAGGGGTGAACTGATAAAAAAATGCATTCGGAAGAATGCACACTGAATGCAGTAAGAACTATCGCAAACGATCTGCTGTGTGACGCTTTAGGGCATAATACTGCCAAACAATGGAATGCCGATACCAGCCTTGTGGGTGGTTAATGATAGTGGCAGTGATATTCTGTTTCCGGCTTTCTCGAAAATTATGTTGCATTGAACCGAAGTCTTTGCGAGCTTTCAGGATTGCTCTTGACTGCAGCTTGTTTCCTTTAACCCATGCCATGACAGCAGCCAATATATCCAATCCAAAGCGCACAAACATGACTTTGTGGTATTCTTTCTTCGGTAGATTTTTATACAACATCAGCAAATTGTTTCGGAAATTGAGATAAGCTTTTCGTGGATCATCTACGCCCAAACTGGCACCACCCATGTGATAAGCTATGCTTTGAGATGCAAAAACAACTCTTTTGGCACGTGCCTTAAAGCGCCAACAAAGGTCTATCTCCTCCTGATGGGCAAAGAAGCGTGCATCCAATCCTCCCACTTCCAAATAATCTGATGTGCGCACGAATAGGGCAGCACCGCTTGCCCAAAAGATATCTTGCGGTGCATGGTCATATTGCCCACAGTCTGTTTCTACGGTGTCGAAAATACGCCCACGGCAATAGGGATATCCCCATCGGTCCATGAAACCACCGGCAGCACCGGCATATTCAAATTGTTCGGGATGGTAATATGAGCGGATTTTGGGTTGAACAGCAGCTATTGTTCTATCTTCGTCCAACAGGCGGAGCGGTTCGTCTGCCCAACCTTCTTCTAAGGCAGCATCGCTATTTAGTAACAGTGTGTATGGGGCATTAACCTGAGCGATAACCCGATTATAGCCCTCGGCAAATCCCAGATTTTCATCCAATCTGATTTGGCGCACATCGGGGTAGTGCTTGTCCAAAAAAGCCAGAGAGTCATCATCTGAATGATTGTCGGCTATTATCAATTCCACTCCCGAAACCAAGGTCTGTGACACCCAATTGGGCATCAGTTCTTCCAGTAATGTTCTGCCATTCCAATTCAGCACGATAACAGCCAAACGAGTTGGTTCCATGATGTCTAATGTTTAAGGTCTTCACGCCAAACTGTTTGGTGTGGCAAA
>CAMFNC010000022.1 GCA_945965245.1 uncultured Porphyromonas sp.
ATAAGTATCAATCTGATGCTTTTGGCGTATTTTTGTGATACAAAAGAACTTATAACATGAATTTAGCTATTCTGAACGGCCCCAATTTACAAGCATTGGGTTGGCGAGAACCGCATCTTTACGGTTGTCGCAATATGCAAGATATATTGACAGATGTTCGCCACTCTTTTCCCGAACAGGAAATCGACTATTTTCAGTCCAATCACGAGGGGGCTTTGCTGGATAAGCTCTATGAATGGGAAAGTAACGGATGCCAAGGCGTAGTGCTCAATGCCGGTGCCTATACGCATACCGGTTTGGCACTGGCCGACTGTCTGCGCAGCATCCGTCTGCCGGTGGTGGAGGTACATCTGACCAATATCCTGGCACGAGAAGACATCAGACGGCAATCTTTAATCAGCGAAGCTGCCATCGGCATTATCTCCGGATTCGGAGCCGAGGTGTATCGGATGGGTATCGGTGCACTTATTACTCATTTACAAAATCCGTTGTCAAAATGAAAAAGACCAAAATAGTAGCCACCATATCCGACCAGCGATGCGACATCCCGTTTCTTACTGCACTTTTCGATGCCGGTGTTAATGTGGTGCGTCTGAACACGGCACACATGGATCGGGAGGGTTTCGACCGTGTGATCGGCAATGTGCGTGCCGTATCAAGCCAAGTGGGTATCTTGATGGATACCAAAGGACCGGAAGTGCGCACCACTGCGTGCCAAGAGCCCATCCGCATCATGACCGGCAAGGTTGTTCGCATCGGATGCAATCCGGAAGAGTCATCAGTCCCCTCCAAGTTGAACGTCAATTATACCGGTTTCTACGACGACATCGTGGTGGGAGCCAGGGTGCTGATAGACGATGGAGAGGTGCAACTACGTGTGGACGAAAAGGACGAAGCTGCGCATGAACTGGTCTGCACTGCGCTCAACGATGCGTCTATCGGCAGCCGAAAAAGTGTGAACGTGCCGGGGTTGCGTATCAATCTACCCTCGCTCACCGAACGAGACCGACGAAACATCGAATATGCCATCGAGCATCATGTGGATTTCATTGCACACAGTTTTGTGCGCAATAAACAAGACGTGCAGGATATTCAAGATATCCTAAACCAACACCACAGCACCATACGCATCATTGCCAAGATAGAAAATCAGGAGGGTGTGGATCATGCGGATGAAATTCTGGAAGTGGCATACGGTATCATGGTTGCTCGTGGAGATTTGGGCATCGAGGTGCCCTATGAAAAAATCCCTGCCATCCAGCGCACACTAATCAATAAGTGCATCGAGCACAAACGTCCGGTAATCGTGGCCACACAAATGCTGCATACCATGATTCACAATCCGCTACCCACTCGCGCGGAAGTAACGGACGTGGCCAGTGCCATTTATTATCACACTGATGCCGTGATGCTCAGTGGCGAAACGGCATACGGTAAGTATCCGATAGAAGCGGTGCAAACCATGAAGCGAATTATTATCGAGGCAGAAAACAGTATGGCGGAAACGGGAACCACGGCGCCGAACATTAAAAACGAAGATATCACCATTACCAGCTTTTTAGCCAAACAAGCAGTCAAAAGCATTCGTAAACTGGGGGTGAAAGCCATTGTAACGGACAGCTATTCCGGACGCACGGCTCGTAATTTGGCTGCATTTCGCGGAGTGGTACCGGTGTATGCCATCTGTTATACCGAGGAACTGATTCGTGCCCTTTCGTTGTGCTACGGTGTATTGCCCGAATATCATCCGGCTCATGAACCGCAGGAGAGCATCCAAGTAGACTTTTGCAGTGCTTTGCAGAGTTTGGTGGAACGTGGCCTATTATGCCCCGAAGATCGCATCGCACACATGAGCGGTGTGATGGACGAGGGTGGCTTTACCACTTCCTTGGAGATTAATTCCGTAGCTAAAATTTCGAAACAAAAATGATGGATTTTCAGGCAGAGGAAGCCTATATCCTGGCACATACCGACCGACCGGAGGATACGTTGATGGCTTTGGAACGATTGGCACATGTGCGACTTTCGCGTCCACGAATGATTTCCGGCACATATCAGGGACGCATTCTCAAAATGTTGGTTCGTCTGCTCAAGCCTCAATACGTTTTGGAGTTGGGCACCTATACAGGATATTCGGCTCTCTGTCTGGCAGAAAGTCTGGCAGAAGGCGGTATGGTGGATACCGTGGAGTGTGATGATGAGATGGAAGACTTTATTCGCCATTTCTTAGCCATATCGCCCTATGGACAGCGTGTGCAGTTGCATCTGGGCGATGCCACGGAAAGCATCCACAAACTGATGAGTCGGAGGGAATATGGGCTGGTATATATAGATGCCAACAAAAGGGAATATCCGGCATACTATGAAGCGGTGATGCAGTATCTGCCCATCGGCGGCGTGATAGTGGCAGACAACACTCTATGGGATGGTAAACTGATTCAAAATCCCCCCCCCACAGACGCACAGAGCCGCGCCATTATGGAGTTTAACGATAGGGTTCAGAACGATGAGCGTGTGGAAAATCTGATTCTGCCGCTTCGAGACGGACTTTCTGTAATTTATCGGGTATCTTAATGAAAAACGAACCTTTATGGGCATACAATAAACACTAATCCTTTAAACACCATTCTCTATGACAAAGAAAATGACTTATGGGGTATTATTTCTGATTACCCTCTTGCTGTGCAGTTGCAGCGGGAAAAATGAAAAAACAAATCTCAGTTCTTCAACAACCATCAAAGTGGGCGTTTTTCAAGGTCATGGCGGTGCAGCCACTTGCATCCGAGAGGCCTATGCCGCTTGTATGATTGACCCCGAAATGGAAGTTCGTTACATTACCTCCGGCGATATGGCTCGTGGAGAATTACAAGGATTGGATGCCTTGATAATTCCCGGCGGTGGTGGCAGTAATCAGTACCTCGATATGGGAGAAACCAATCGTGCCGCCATCAAAGATTGGGTGGAACAAGGTGGTACCGTGATGGGCATTTGCGCCGGAGCATATCTGTTAAGCAATACTCCGGGATATGCCAGCATGGGTATGATAGGAGCCAAAGCCATCGACATCGAACACGATAATCGTGGACACGGGGTGTGCAAGGTTACGCTGAACGACAATGCCAAGAAAATTTTCCCCGAAGTGGCAGACCGAGATACACTTTATATTGTATATTATGAAGGACCCGTATTCGTTCCCGCCGATTCCGCAGCCACACCCGAATACGAAACACTGGCCATGATGATGAGCGATGTGCATGTGGAGGGAAATGCCCCAAGCAATATGACCAATAATAAACCCTTCTATACGCATACCGTTTACGGCAAAGGTCATGTGCTCTCTTCCGTAGGTCACCCCGAAGGCACTCCCGGTATGCAATGGATGGTGCCTCGTCTGATTCGATGGGCTATGGGCAAAGAGCTGATTGAATACAAAGGTGTAGTACATCCCGATAATTACAATGCGGAAATCCTCTGCACCCCCGAAGTGGCCAAACGTGAAGGCGAAATCTACGAAGAGCTGCTCTATGCCGGTTCGGAAGAAAAAATTGCAGCCATCCATTACCTCGATTCCGTTTGCTCATGGAGTGGCAAGAGCTGGGTACGCGGACTTCTCTACGAAAAGAATACCGAAGTACAAATGGCCGCCGTTCACTATATGCTAAAAGCCGGTTATACCGCTTTCTTGGATGATGTCAAAGAAGCCGTTCGGATGCAAAAAGACCCCACCGTGCTGCAAAAAATGCAAATACAGTGTGACTCCTTGCAACTTTATTTCAACGGTACGGCACTCTAACCGACCGCTATTCATCAACGAGAAAGGGGTATGCCGGCAATCAGGCATACCCCTTTTCTATACAACAAAAATGAGACGGAAGCTAATAGAGTAGCAAACCGGCCACACCGGCCAGCACGATAATCAGAATAGGGGAAATCTTCTTACGCAAAGTGGCTACAAAACCCAAGACAAAGAGCAAGATACTTTTCCAGTCGATAAAATTGTCTCGCACCACCAAATCATTCAGCGAAACCAGTTCGGGA
>CAMFNC010000023.1 GCA_945965245.1 uncultured Porphyromonas sp.
TGTCGTTGCTTGTGGCTGATGCGTCTCGGGATACTTGATACCGCTTGTCGCTTCTCTTGTTCGGAGTGTTCGGCTTTCACGGCGTCCTTTGCTTCATTCAAATACTCGGAAGAGAGTGTTTGCTCGGATGCAGGGGAATGCTGAGTGCTCGTGGGCTTTCCGCAGAGAGGAAAAACGACTATTACAAAGGTGTATCTGGATTGAAAGAAAACGCTTTTTCAGAAAAATGAAAACAAAGCCGACTTTTTGGCACATTTTTTTTGAGAAAATAGATTCGGGAAAGGGCACGCTGACATTTTAAAGCAAAACCATGATGAAGATAAATTTCAAGGTATTAGACGTAGCACAAATTGAGAACTTCCAGGGAGGAAAGGATAGATTAGACGTGTGTGCTTATGTGGACAAGGATACGCGATTGATGCACTGCGAACTGCATCCTGGCGCAAGTAGCGGAAAACATCCACACTGCGGAACATTTGAAGCAATCTATGTCTTGCGTGGTAAACTTACAGCCTACTGTGATAATGTCGAAGAAACCATCTGTGAGGGAGAACTGCATTATTGTCCTGACGGACATACGCATTGGTATGAAAACAAAAGCGACGAGGAGGTGGTATTTTTGGCAATCGTTCCTACATTGAAGAAACAGAACTGATTGCCATATCATCTGATTTGTGCATATCACTTGTGTTGCTCTTCTTTGGCAGCTTCCCAGCCAAGGATGGCTGTTTTGCGGATGTTGCCCCAGTGATAGTTACCGATTTCTCCCGTTGCACGAATCACACGATGGCAGGGAATAAGAAATGCGACAGGGTTTTCGCCCACCGCCGTACCTACTGCACGGCAGGCGCGCGGATTGTCTATGCTTGCGGCAATGTCTCCGTAGGTGGTCATTCCGCCCATCGGGATTTTCAGTAATGCTTCCCACACTTTCATCTGAAACTCCGTGCCTCGCAGATGCAGCTTTATCTCGCCTAATTTGTTCCAGTCCTGCGTGAAGATGAAAAGCGCATTTTGCTGAATGGCGTCGCACATCTGGCAAAATCGTGCATTGGGAAATTTGCGCTGCAAAGCGTTGAATGTCTCTAGATGGTCATCGGCAAACTCCATGTTGCAAATGCCTTTTGGGGTAGAGGCAATGAGAATGTCGCCAAAAGGGGTGGTGGCGAAACTGTAATTGATGCGTAGATTTACTCCGCCACTCTTGTATTCGCCGGGTGTCATACCCTCGATGGTGATGAACAGATCGTGCAACCTGCCTGTGCCGGACAGCCCCAACTTCAGTGCCGTATCGAAAAGCGATGCGTGCGTTTCCTGCAAGATGCGCTTGGCATATTCTACGTTGAGATATTGCAGGAAATGTTTCGGTGTGATGCCCGCCCATTCTTTGAAAATCCGCTGAAAATGGAACGGACTCATATTCACCGCTTCGGCAATGGTTCCCAAGCGGGGTTGCTCCTTGCGATTGTCCCGTATAAATCGGAGAGCTTCGGCAATCCGGCTATAATTCAATTCGTTCTGTGTCTCTTTCATTCTAATAATGTCAGTTCAGATGATTCACAATACGCCCTCTAATTCCAGCAACCTCCGTTTGGCATCCAATCCACCGGCAAAGCCTGTCAGCGAACCATCACTGCCGATGACACGATGGCACGGCGCGAAGATAGCCATCGCATTAGCTCCGTTGGCATTGGCAACAGCTCGCACAGCTTTAGGGGAACCTATTCGTTGTGCCATTTCTCCGTAGGAAATCGTCTCACCGAAAGGGACTTTCAATAGTTCATTCCACACTGTTTTCTGAAAGTCTGTCCCAACGAACAGCAAAGGAACATCGAACGTTTTGCGCCTTCCGGCAAAGAATTCATTGAGCTGCAACCCTGCTCGCTCAATCACATCGGACGTACCCTCTTTGAGCTCGGCTTTTAGTATGCGTTTCAGTCGGTTGTTCACTACATTTATTCGTTTCTCTCTCTGCCAGTCGCACAGACAAAGCCTATCTTTGAACGAGCCAAGTATTAGCCTACCACATGATGAATCGTAATATTTAACGTGGATGACGTTCTTTTCTTGCATACACCTTTTGCAGGGTCTATAGCCACGTTTTACAGCATCTTCAACACTATCGAAAAGTTCGATATTTTTCAGTAACGGCTTTTTCGCATTGCACGAAGGCTTGCACACGACTCTTGTCGATTTTATGCCATACCAGAACACGTTGTCGTAACTTCCGTTACGATTGTAAATCGCATTTATTTTTTCTCTTTCTTCCATCGTTCTTCTCTTTCGGTGCATAATCCTTCAAACCCTCCACTGCACCTGCCGACGCTGCCCAAAGGTAGATGCAAGCCACGCTGCCGTATGGCGAATAGCGGCGGCGGTATTTCTCGAACAGCGTGCGGGTAATCTTGCGATGATGATAGAGCATCCGTAGACCGCGCTGCACGGCTAAGTCGCCAAAGCTCAACACATCGGGGCGTTGCAACGAATGGAGCATCAGCATCTCTGCCGTCCACACACCAATACCATCCAACTCCGACAGTTTGGCACAAATCTCCGCATCGCTCATCGACCGAAGAGCATGAATATCAAACTCACCCGATACGATTTTCTGTGCCGCTGCCCGAATATAATCCACCTTCCTGAAAGTGATGCCGAATGCCTGCAACGCTTCGGGAGAAAGAACAAGCACATTTTCGGGTGTGACCTCGCCCAGTGCATCCACCATTTTTCGCCAAATAGATTCGTGAGCTTTGGTAGAAATCTGCTGCCCCACAATCGAATGGACAAGTGCGGCGAAAAGATCGGGAATCACCCGCCTTTTCACCATTCCCACCTTATCAATTACCTCAGCAAGTCGCTTGTCCTTGCTCTTGAGATAAGCAATTTCCTTCTCTCCGTATGGAAAATACTGTTCCATCTTGTTATTCTATTCCGAAAAATGCATTGGAATCAGCGGGAGCTTCGCCACGTCTGTCCTTGGTGTACTCACGCACGATTTCTCCCACGGAGATACGATAGCTGTCGAACAACTTATCGTGTCCCATCTTCTGACTTTGGCGATGGTTCATCTGATTGCGCCAACTTGCCGCAGCTTCTTCGCTCTCCCAGAAAGACAACGAAAGGAACTTGCCCTCATTGTTTACGCTGGCGAAACGCTCTACGCTGATGAAGCCCGGCATCTGCTGCAATTCCTACTTCAATGCCGCGCCCATCTTGAAATAGTCCGCTTTACCCTCGGCAGTGGGCAGCACTTCAAAAATTACCGCCACCTTCTTTTTGCCATGTCCGGTCAAGGCGTTCAGTTCGTCAAGCGTCATAGAACTGTCATACATTCCTGCACATACCGTGTAGCGCATTCCTGGAATCGGGTAGATATAAACCACCTTGCGCATACCCTCTTTCGTTCCTGGCTTCGGCCAAATGAATTCAATCCATCCACCGCCACGCATGGCGACCTCGCACAGCTCCACACCGTAACGTTTCTCTGACCAGTCGAGATGCTCGCGGATGTTACCACCAGTACGTTCCGGGAAGCGGGGATTGGAAACTACTAGGCTTTTATCCACATCAATGATGAAGATATAGGCATCTTTGTCGTTGAATTCAGACTTAGGGTCGGTAAGCACGGCAAGAGCCTCGCTACCCTTCTCTTTCAGCAACTGAGCAGCCTTATGCACATTGGCGATAACGGACTGCGGTGTTTCTTCTTTTCTTTGGTTCATATGCTGTAAAATAAAATTCATCCGTTAAGTAATGGAAAGATACTATATTTCGTGGATCTCTATGTTCCTGATAACCCTGCACGGATTTCCCACGGCTACACAGTTTTCCGGGATGGAGCGTGTTACCACACTTCCTGCTCCGATAACGCTTCCCTTGCCGATAGTAACGCCTGGAAGAATGATTGCCCCGCCACTTATCCAAACGTGGTCTTCGATCTTTATCGGGAGAGCATATGTACGGCAAAACTCTTCACCGGGTTTGCTTTCCAGATTAACTCTTTCGGCTGCAACGGTGGAATGTGTTGCTGTGTAAATCTGCACGTTGGAAGCGACCAACACATTATTGCCGATTTCGATGATGTTGTTATCTACAAATGTGCAGTTCATATTGATGATGACTTTATTGCCTATGCGGATATGTTTACCATACTCGCAATGGAAGTCAAGGTCTATATAGACATCATGCCCGATGCTTCCGAAAAGTTTCTCGTGTATTGCACGTTTAGCAACGGTGTCGGCATAATCAATACTTTGGAGTTCTTTAAGAAGCCTTTTGGCTCTGATTGTCATTTCCATCAGTTCCTTGTCGCCTCCTCTGAATGTTTCTCCATCAAGACATTTTTGTAGTTCGGTTTTCATCTTAATACACATTTCGTTCACGCTTTTTGACAGAAAATCCACTGTCCTGACTACGGACAAGCCGATAACATGATAATCAGTTTCTTGTTCGTAGTGTAAAGTATAATGCAAAAATACGGCAACTCTTTTTCTTTAACGACCCGAAAATTGCTTTTCTGATAGACGAGAATATTATTTCGTGCTATAACCAAGGTATTAAGGATTTGGACAAGTTTTCAATTCTTCAAAAAACGAGAGTTATTTCCAATCACTGCACACAAAAACACTCGTAGACGAATTATTGAAAAAAACTCTTTTCTGTTAACGTCTACATGCTCTTTTGTTGTATCAACCTGTCCATGTCTCTTGCAATCTTTTGGTCGATGATTTGGGCGTAGATTTGCGTGCTGGCAATGGACGAATGCACCATCATCTTGGCAATGCTATCTATAGGAATACCAGCCTCTAATGTAAAT
>CAMFNC010000024.1 GCA_945965245.1 uncultured Porphyromonas sp.
AAGGTGATTGGTAGGTTCGTCCAAAATCAGCAAATTGACTGGCTCCAATAGGAGTTTAAGTAGTGCCAATCGGGTGCGTTCACCTCCGCTCAGCACCTTGACTTTCTTGGTGGACTCTTCGCCGCCGAACATAAAAGCCCCCAGCATATCTTTGATTTTATTGCGTATCTCTCCTTTGGCTATATCGTCTATGGTCTGGAAGATGGTCAATTGCTCATCCAACAGCGAGGCTTGATTTTGGGCAAAGTATCCGATTTGCACATTGTGCCCGATTTGCAGTTCGCCGTCATGCTCCAATTCCTGCATGATGCAGCGCACCAGCGTACTCTTGCCCTCGCCGTTTTTGCCCACGAAAGCGATTTTATCACCACGCTCGATGGTCAGATTAACGTCCGAAAAAATCTGTTTGGTGTCGAAACTTTTGGATACCTCCCGCATGATAACCG
The DNA here is from genome assembly GCA_945965245.1 of uncultured Porphyromonas sp. Lineage (GTDB taxonomy): Bacteria > Bacteroidota > Bacteroidia > Bacteroidales > Porphyromonadaceae > Porphyromonas. The sequence continues at coordinate 447 of CAMFNC010000024.1, forward strand.
GATAATTGCCACTGCGAGGAGCCGGCGGGAAGCGCAGACGCAGGGCGGAGTTATCCACCTCATCCACCTCCACCGGTTCTAACTTTTCCAACATCTTTACGCGGCTCTGCACTTGCAGGGTTTTGGAGTATGTACCCTTGAACCGTTCGATAAACTCGCGCGTTTCGGCAATGAATTTCTGCTGCTCGTCATAGGCTTTCTGTTGCTGTTCGCGTCGCTCGGCGCGCAACCGCTGATATTCGGTGTAATTGACCTTGTAGTCATAGATGCGCCCCATGGTCACTTCGATGGTGCGTGTGGTGATGCGATCCACGAAGGCACGGTCGTGACTGATGACTACCACAGTCTGACCTGAATCAATCAGAAAATCTTCGAGCCACTGGATGGACTCTATATCTAAATGGTTGGTAGGCTCGTCGAGAAGTAGTACATCCGGCTTCTGCAATAGCAACTTGGCCAACTCGATGCGCATGCGCCATCCGCCGCTGAATTCGGATGTGGGGCGAGTGAAATCGGTGCGCCGAAAACCCAATCCCAGCAATGTTTTTTCAACGGCGGCATCGTAATTGATATCTTCGATACCGTAAAACTTCTCGCCCAGTGTGGTCACTCGCTCGATAATGGCATAATACTCTTCACTGTCGTAGTCCGTGCGTATCTCCAATTGATGGTTCAGCTCGTTGATTTCTGCCTCCATTTCATGAATATGGCGGAATGCTTGCGTCGTTTCGTCAAATACCGTGCGCCCGTCTTCCGTCATAAGATGTTGGGGCAGATAGGCGATGAGTGTATCTTTGGGCGCATTCACCTTGCCACGGGTCGGTTCGCGTATGCCGGCCAATATTTTGAGCAATGTGCTCTTGCCGGCACCGTTTTTGCCCATCAGAGCAATGCGATCTTTGGGGTTAATCACAAAAGAGATATCGGCAAAAAGCGTAGTGCCGCCAAATTCTACGGTCAGACCGTCTATGGAAATCATAAGGAATTAAGAAGTTAAATATTATTGGAGTTGATGAGTGTGCGCACCACGCGAGCCGGATTGCCTGCCACCACCGTATCGGGCGGCACGTCGCGGGTTACCACACTGCCAGCTCCGATAACGGCACGGTCGCCGATATCCACCCCCGGCAAGATGATGCTACCGCCTCCAATCCAAACATCATGCCCCACAGTAATGCTGCGCCCACGCTCCACTCCGCAGCGTCGGGCATTGGCCTCCAGAGGATGCGATACCGTATAGAAACTGACATTCGGACCGATAAGAACCCGGTCACCGATGCGTATGGGCGCGCTGTCCAGCAAGGTGATGCCGTGATTGCCAAATGTATGGCTGCCGATGTAGATATTACGACCGTAATCGCAAGTCAGAGGTTGAAGAAAGTAAGACTCTTCGCCCACATGAGCGCAAAGTTTGCCCAGCAAATTCTTCATGCCCTCCGTATCGTCCGGCTCCAGAGAATTATAGGCACGCATCATTTGTTTGGCGTGTATCAGCTCTGCATAGAGTTCTTCATCGAGGGGGTTATACCACAGTCCCGATTCTTGTTTTTCTTTTTCCGTCATCCGTGATTTATCGTTTATGTCGTTGGGTTAATAGCCACGCAAAAGGCGTTGTATTTCATCCAGTTTATTGAGAGCCTCCAAGGGTGTAAGGCGATTGATATCCACTTCCAACAGCACGTCTCGAATTTGGCTCAGCAAAGGGTCATCCAATTGGAAGAAACTCAACTGATAGCTCTCCTCTGTCCGGCTTTTCTTATTGCGTTTGCCTGCATGGTTCGCTGGTGTGGCGGGATAAGAAGCGGTGGAGGAGGAGGTGTCTATATGCTCTGCTTCCAGTTTGCTCAATATCTCGCCGGCACGCTCCACAATGCTGGGAGGCATCCCCCCCAAACGCGCCACCTGAATACCGAAGCTGTGCGCACTGCCACCACGCTCCAGTTTGCGCAGGAAGAGCATCCGGCCTTCCACCTCGCGTGCCGAAACGTTGTAATTATGCACCCGTGGCAATAGCTCTTCCATTTCGTTGAGTTCGTGATAATGGGTGGCAAATAACGTTTTGGCACGGCCACGATTATTATTGTGCAGATACTCCACAATAGCCCAAGCGATGCTGATGCCATCGTAAGTGCTGGTGCCACGCCCCAACTCATCGAAGAGAACCAGACTGCGCGGTGAAAGATTGTTGAGAATATTGGAAGCCTCCTGCATCTCCACCATAAATGTAGACTCTCCGCGTGAGATATTGTCCGATGCCCCCACACGAGTAAAGATGCTATCTACAATGCCGATGCGGGCAGATTCCGCCGGCACAAAACTACCTATCTGAGCCAGCAATGTGATGAGGGCCGTCTGACGCAACAGGGCAGATTTACCGCTCATGTTCGGCCCCGTGACCATCATAATCTGCTGTGTATCGCTATCCAAATACACATCGTTGGGGATGTAAGGGGTTTCAGGAGGCAGACCGCATTCGATTACGGGATGTCGGCCTTTTTTGATGTCGATAATCAAGCTGTCGTCCACCACCGGACAGACATATCCCCGACAGCGTGCTGTTTCTGCCAAGGAAAAGATACAGTCCAATTCCGCCACGGCATGGCTATCGGCTTGCAGTGACACGATGTGGCGTGTGAGTTCATTAATCAGTTCACCGTAGATGCGGGCTTCAATGACAGCAATTCGCTCCTCGGCTCCGAGTATTTTTTCTTCATAATGCTTTAGCTCTTCGGTGATGTATCGCTCGGCACTGACCAACGTCTGTTTTCTGATCCATTCGGGCGGCACTTTGTCCTTGTGCGTATTGCGCACCTCGATATAATAGCCGAATACATTGTTGAAGCCTATTTTCAAACTCGGTATGCCGGTGCGTTCGCTTTCGCGTTGCTGTAATTGCAGGAGATAGTCTTTGCTGCCGATATGTAATCGGCGCAGTTCGTCCAATTCGGCATCCACGCCCGTTGCCACCACCTGACCGCGCCCCAGAGCCAAAGGAGCATCCGGCACAATCTCGCGGCGAATGCGTTCGCGCAAATCCACACACGGATCCAGCGACTGCCCCACCAGTACCAGTTCGTCCTCATCGGCAGCCAGACATGCCGCGCGTATCTCTTCCACTGCATCCAAAGAGAGCATCAGCTGCACCACTTCGCGCGGAGCAATACGTGCTGTGGCGGCTTTGGAGCACAGACGCTCCATATCTCCGATACGCTGCATGGCGTCACACAGCACCTCTCGCAAATCGGGTTGGCGGAAAAGACACTCCACCATGCGTTGGCGGCGGCGGATAGGCTCCACCTCTGCCAGCGGAAAGACCACCCACTTGCGCAGCAGGCGTGCACCCATGGGGGTTATGGTACGGTCTATGACGCCGAGAAGGCACATCCCCCCCTCTGTACTGATGGGTTGCAGTAGCTCCAGACTGCGCACCGTGAATGTATCAAGGCGCACAAAGCCGCTTCGCTCGATGCGCCCCAGCGTGGTAATATGTTTAATCCGATTATGTTTGGTCAGTTCCAGATAATTCAGAATGACACCTGCGGTGGTGGAGGCCAAGGGATAATTTCCCAGTCCGAACCCTTTGAGACTGTTCACACCGAAATGTTTGAGCAAAAGTTCGCGGTTATTGTCAGCACTGTAATACCAGTCGTCCAACTCATAAATAAAAGCCTTGGTCTGGAAAAAGCGGTCGAAGTCGGTACGTGCCGAGCGTTCCACCAACACCTCTTTAGGCTGATAACTGCTCAATAGTTTGTTGATGTAATCGCGATTACCTTCGGCACAGAGAAACTCTCCGGTGGAAATATCGAGAAGTGCAAAACCGCAAGTATTGTCACGTTGTTGCTTGACGGCCGCCAAGAAATTGTTTTGCTTATTATCCAGCACATTATCGTTCATCGCCACTCCCGGCGTAACGAGTTCGGTAATTCCCCGCTTGACCAACGTTTTTGTCTGCTTGGGATCCTCCAGCTGATCGCAGATAGCCACTCGTTTGCCTGCACGCACCAATTTGGGCAGATAAGTATCCAGCGCATGATGCGGAAATCCTGCCATGGCGGCATCGGCAGTCGCTCCATTGGAACGTTTGGTCAGTGTAATGCCCAGAATTTCCGATGCCACGATGGCATCGTCGGCATAAGTTTCATAGAAATCGCCCACACGAAACAGCAACACTGCATCGGGATGCTGCCCCTTAATTTGATAAAACTGCCGCATCATGGGCGTATCCGCCAAATTTTTAGTCATAGAGGAAAACGGTTTAGGAGGTATAAAGGTAGCGAAAAAGCATCAGAACTGCTTCCCAACCGAGTCATGGCATAACCTTGCGAAAGAGAGTAAGTTAACACAAGCGCGCAACGTGTCGAAAAATTTATGCGCTTGGATTTTTTGCTTTCGAACTATCTTATTGAGGAATAGAGTGTTACCTTTTTAGGATAGGTGAATAGGTAACGATTTGGAAATGAGCGGAGTGCTTTGAGGCACATTGTTTTGAATAGCCAAAGAACGCTCACTCTTATCACCTGCAAAGGTACAGATTTGCGAGCGAAAGTGAGCGTTCTTACGTGATTTTCTTCTTAAAAAGTTTTGTCGCAACTGAAATACAACGATGAAAGAGAAGGAGGTCTTTCGGTTTTATAGCCGTTGCGAGCGATTACGATTGATAAGCTGTTTCCATTTCTGTTCGCACCAATCGGTAACGGGAAGTCCGTTGATAGTCAGTAGCGGTCGCTTCTTCTCATCCTTAGCGATGCGGATTTCACAACCCTCTTCCGTAAACTCTCTCTTGTATAGTCCCGAATAGGCTTTAGCCGTACCTCGCTGGGGAGCTTCCGTGCGATACATTTCTGCAATTCTGTCATCAGAGAAATTCATCTTTCGGAGCATCAGACGGATATTTAAGAGTTGGTAGAAACCATTGAAGAAGCGTTTTATCCAATTCCGCTCTTCCTCGTAAACCTGCATGGTCTCTTTCAGTTCGGCAATGGCTCTGTCTCTTCCCTTAACCGTGTCCTGCAAGAGAACAATCTCCTTTCGGATTTCATTCTTCTCCTTTTCCGAAAGATACCGCTGTCGTTCGGCTTCCTGTTCCAAGTCTGCGATGCGTTTTTCTGCCTTGTCGAGTTCAGAGTTGCCAAATATAGAATAAAACGTACCTTTCATTCGGAGTTTGCCTGCCTGCTTCTCCAACTCTTTTATCTTGGCAGTGAGTTCTGCTTCTTGCGCCTCTTTCTCTTTCGTGGATTTTAGGACTTCCTTGTAATACTCCATCGTGGTGCGGTGCTTGGCTTCCGAACCGTGTACGCCCCGTTCCAATCCGAACCGTTGCATTCGCTTGGCATAACTCGTCTGATAGTCTTCCAACTTTTTGGGCGTGAGCACATCATCTGCACAAAGTCGTACCTTATTCTTCTTTGTCTTGTACTTCCGCTTGCCGTTCTTGGCTTCCTCTTTGGCTTTCCGTCTTTCACCCGTGACAATCGGGACAACTGTGGCGTGAATATGAGGTGTGTCCTCATCTGCGTGCAGTGTGGCTGCGACCACATTGTCCGCCCCGAAAGTGGTGCGAAGCCAATCCATCGTTTCATTGCACCATTCGTACAGGCGTCCTTCTTGCTCTATGCGAGCCATATCCTCCGGTGAACTTGACAGGATAAAGCGTAAGGCTTTGACTTGGTTCTGTGCCACCTTTCGGTAGATACCTGCCGTGGCGATGCGATGCTCTATCGCTTCGGTACGGTTAGTTACATTTGCAGGGAATTGCACCAGCTCTCGATTGAGGTGTGTGCGGGAGGAATCGACGTTACTCGGCATGAATGTACGCGCTATGTGTGCGGTCATTGCCGAGTCGTTTCCTCTCGCCTTGTCTATATGTAAAACGGCGTAGCCCATTGCTTGAAGATTGATTTAGGGGTATCCAAAGGGGCACCGCCCCTTGGCTCAGGAGGGTATTTTTAGCGATAACGGAGTGCAGCGTAAAGAAAATACCCTAATGAGCTATGGCATTATTCGAAATGTCCGCTCCGCCCTGCTCGTGCTTCTTTCTTGTTGCGTTGCATCCTGTGAATGCCTGCACGCTTTGTTTCTAAGTTTTGCTCTGCAAACTTGCTGTTCTGAGGAACTGCCGTAGCTATCGAAACAAAGCCGTTTATTCGCATACATTTTATTT
>CAMFNC010000025.1 GCA_945965245.1 uncultured Porphyromonas sp.
GTTTTATGCATAAAATAAAATCAATTTATACATAAATTTTTGGGGGAGTGTAAGTCATTGTGATGGTGATAGTTGCGCAAATAGTAGTCGGGATGTGCAAAAATGGGGTAAAATCACGCAAAATTGCAATCCGGAAATAGCATTATATCGAAATTAGTAGTATCTTTGCCACCAATAAATGGTTATATCATGGATAGTTTCTATAGGACTCATGATTATTTGCTGAGAAACTATAAGTTCTCTGTGCGCCGCCAACTGATGAATGAAATCAATTGGAAGGACAGACTTATCGGTATCAAAGGTCCTCGTGGAGTGGGTAAGACGGCTTTCTTGCTGGATTATGCCCGCGAACATTTCGGAATCGGCAATCGCGAATGTCTCTATATCAATCTGAATCAGTTTTACTTTACCGAGCAGACCCTGGAAGGTTTTGCCGGTGAATTTGTGCGTGATGGCGGCAGGGTTTTGCTGCTGGATCAGATGTTCAAATATCCGAACTGGAGCCGCGAACTGAGAAGTTGTATCGAACGTTATTCGCAACTGAGCATCATCTTTACCGGTAGTAGTGTGATGCGTTTGACCACTGAAAATCCGGACCTCAACGGCATTGTATCCGTATATACGCTGCCCGGTTTTTCACTGCGCGAATACATTAATATCCGTCGCGAGTTGGCTTTGCCTTCGTTTGATTTACAGGACATTATCGACCATCATCGCGCCATTGCCCGCGATATTCAGAAAGCAGTCAATCCCAACGATCTTTTGGGTGATTACCTACATCATGGGTACTATCCGCTTTTCCTCGAAGATGTGAATTATTCGGAAAATCTGCTCAAGACCATTAATATGACGTTAGAGGTGGATGTGCTCTTTATCAAACAAATAGAGCAGAATTCACTGTATAAGCTGCGCAAGCTGATGTATTTGCTCAGTCTCAATGCGTCCCAAGCCCCCAACGTATCGCTGCTAGCCAAGCAGATAGACACTTCGCGCGCCACGGTGATGAATTACCTGAAATATCTGCACGAGGCACGTCTTACGTGCATGCTTTATAAGTCTGAAGTGGAAGATGAAGGCAAGAAACCGGCACGCATCTATCTGGATAATACCAATATCTCCTATGTGATGCACCCCGATGCCGTCAATCACGAAAATAATTTGCGCACTTTCTTCCTGAACCAATTGCGCTATAGCGGTCATAAAATTCAGATGGGCGACAAGGCTCAAGTGGACTTTTTGGTGGACGGCAAGCTGCCTTTCAAGGTACTGGAGCATCCGGTACACCGATACAACAGCGGAAGGTATTATGCCGTGCAGAATCTGGTGGATGGCAATCATGCCGAAATTCCACTATGGCTGTTCGGCTTCCTCTACTGAAACCGTGTGTTTAAGTTCGAATAATATTCTCTCCCAATAAATATATAAATCACTAAATAAAACTTCCGCAAGGATTTTAGTTACTATGGCAAAAGAAAAAAAGTATCTGACCTGTGATGGTAATCAGGCTGCTGCCCACATCGCTTATATGTTTAGCGAGGTGGCTGCTATTTATCCCATCACTCCTTCTTCCACAATGGCCGAATTCATTGATGATTGGGCTGCTCAAGGACGCAAAAACATCTTCGGTGAAAAGGTGCTTGTGCAGGAAATGCAGAGTGAAGCCGGTGCAGCTGGTGCCGTGCATGGTTCTTTGCAGACCGGTATGCTGACCAATACATTCACTGCATCACAGGGTCTCCTGCTGATGATACCAAACATGTATAAGATTGCCGGCGAATTGCTGCCCTGCGTATTCCACGTGGCAGCCCGTACGCTGGCTTCGCATGCACTCTCCATCTTTGGCGACCACCAGGATGTGATGTCGGCTCGTGCCACCGGTTTTGCCCAACTTTCCACTGCTTCCGTGCAGGAAGTAATGGATTTGGCCGGAGTGGCTCATCTGGCCACTATTAAGAGCCGCGTGCCTTTTATCCACTTCTTCGATGGTTTCCGTACATCGCACGAAATCCAAAAGATTGAAGCTCTGGAAAATGAAGATCTCGCTCAGTTCATCGACCAAGATGCACTGGCAGAATTCCGCCATCGTGCTCTCAATCCCGAAGCCCCTGTGACTCGCGGTTTGGCTCAGAATGGCGATATCTTCTTCCAAAACCGTGAAGCCAGCAATCGCTATTACGATGCTGTGCCCGAAATCGTGCAGGAATATATGGATAAGTTAGCCACCATAACCGGTCGCAACTATCACCTCTTCGATTACTATGGTGCCGAAGATGCCGAGAATGTAATCATAGCTATGGGTTCTGTTACGCAGACCATTCGCGAGGTGGTGGATTACCTCCGTGCTCAGGGTCAGAAAGTGGGTCTTTTGGTGGTTCGCCTCTATCGTCCGTTCAGCGTGAAGCATTTCCTCGGTGCTCTGCCCAAGACCGTAAAGCGCATTGCCGTATTGGATCGCACCAAAGAACCCGGTGCCAATGGCGAACCGCTCTATCTCGACGTTAAGGATGCTTTCTATGGCACTCCCAATGCCCCTGTTATCGTGGGCGGTCGTTATGGTCTTTCTTCTAAAGACACCACTCCGGCGCACATCCTTTCGGTATATAAGAACTTGGAACTGCCCATGCCCAAAGATCACTTCACCATCGGAATCGTAGATGATGTGAACTTCAGCTCTCTGCCTCTGGAAAAAGACCTCCAGCTGGGTGGCAACAGCTTTGAGGCCAAATTCTTCGGTCTGGGTGCCGATGGTACTGTAGGTGCCAACAAGAACTCAGTGAAGATTATCGGTGACAATACCAATAAATATTGCCAGGCATACTTTGCATACGACTCCAAGAAGTCCGGAGGTTTCACTTGCTCGCATTTGCGTTTCGGCGATGACCCCATCCGTTCCACATACCTTGTGGTTACACCCGACTTCGTGGCCTGCCACGTGCCTGCCTATCTGCATATGTATGATGTGATTGCTGGTCTAAAAGACAACGGTACCTTCTTGCTGAACTCTCTGTGGGATGCCGATGAAGTGGCCAAACACCTGCCCAATCACATCAAACGTTATATGGCCGAGCACCATATTAACTTCTATATTATCAATGCCACCAAGATTGCAGCCGAAATCGGTTTGGGTAACCGCACCAATACCATTCTGCAATCCGCTTTCTTCAAGATTGCCAATGTAATTCCTTACGAACTGGCTGTGGAGCAAATGAAGAAATTCATTGTCAAGAGCTACGGCAAGAAGGGTGAAGATGTGGTTAATATGAACAATGCTGCCGTGGATCGTGGTGGAGATGTGATTCGCGTGGAAGTGAAACCCGAATGGGCACAGCTCTCTGATGATGAACCTGTTCGTCACCCCGAAGACACCGAATTTATCAGCAAGGTGGTTCGTCCGGTAAATGCACAGCGTGGTGACCAACTGCCTGTTTCTGCATTCTTGGGTCGTGAAGACGGCACTTGGGACAATGGTACGGCGGCCAGCGAAAAACGTGGTGTGGCTGCATTTGTGCCGGAATGGGTAGCCGACAACTGTATCCAATGTAACCAATGTGCATACGTTTGTCCTCATGCCACCATCCGTCCGTTCGTGCTCACAGCCGAAGAAGATACCGCAGCCGGCGTTAAGACGCTCAAGGCCGTGGGCAAGCAATTCGCCGACATGACTTTCCGCATTCAGGTGAATGTACTCGACTGTCTGGGTTGTGGCAACTGTGCCAATGTATGTCCGGGCAATAAGAACGGCAAAGCTCTGGTTATGAAACCTATCACCGAACAATTCGACGAACAGAAGAATTGGGACAAGATGATGAAGGTAACCAACAAGGCTCACCTCGTGGACGTGGCTGCCAACCCCAAGAACTCACAGTTCGCCAAGCCGTTGTTCGAATTCTCTGGAGCTTGTGCCGGTTGTGGCGAAACGCCGTATGTCAAACTCATCAGCCAGCTCTTCGGCGATCGTCAGATGGTAGCCAATGCCACCGGATGTTCTTCTATCTATTCCGGTTCGGCTCCTTCTACCCCTTATACCACTAACGAACGTGGCGAAGGTCCTGCTTGGGCCAACTCACTTTTCGAAGACAATGCCGAGTTTGGTTTGGGTATGCGTTTGGGTAACCGCAAGATGCGTGAGCGTCTGGTGGCCACCGCACAGGAAGCCATGCAGTGCTCATGCTGCTCCGATGAGTTGAAAGCACTCTTGGGCGAATGGATTGAAAAGCGTGAAGATGCTGTGGAGTCAAAGCGTTTGGCCGACCTCATCAAGCCGCTTATTGCCGATTGTGGCTGTGATGTTTGCCGGCGTCTGAATGCCATGAAGAGCCACTTCATCAAACGTTCGCAATGGATTATCGGTGGCGACGGTTGGGCATACGACATCGGCTTTGGTGGCCTGGACCATGTACTTTCCACCGGCAAAAACATCAATCTGCTGGTATTGGACACCGAGGTTTACTCCAATACGGGAGGGCAGGCCTCAAAGGCTACTCCGCTTGGTTCAACAGCCAAGTTTATCCATGGCGGAAAAACCTCCCGCAAAAAGGATCTGGCCTCCATGGCTATGACCTACGGAAATGTCTATGTGGCACAAATTGCCTTTGGGGCGGACTTTAACCAGACAGTGAAGGCATTATGCGAAGCCGCCGCTTATGACGGTCCCTCTCTGATTATTGCCTACGCCACCTGTATCGCCCACGGTGTCAGAGCAGGTCTGGGCTCCACTGTCCAAGAAATGAAAAAAGCTGTGGATTCCGGCTACTTCCATCTGTTCCGCTTTCATCCGCTCCTTCGTGAGCAGGGTAAGAATCCCTTTATCCTCGACAGTAAGGAGCCCTCCCTGGATTACCGGGAATTCCTGGAGGGAGAAATCCGCTATGACTCCCTGCTGCGTACCCGACCCGAAGAAGCAAGATGCCTGTTTGAAGAAGCTGCCCGACAGGCAAAAAAGCGCTATGAATATCTAAAGCGGCTGGAAGCACTGTATGCGCCCTATCAAGGCTAATGCGCTGTCTGCCATGCCTCCATGCTGACCCGGAAGCGTTCCAAACCTTCCTTCAGTCTGGCACGGGGGCAGGCAGTATTCATACGAATAAACTTCTTTCCGGGAGCACCGTACTCCTCTCCCTCCGTCAGATAAAGCCCGCTGTGCTTCCTGATAAATTCCACCAGTTCCGTTGCATCCTCTGTGACACCGCTACAGTCCAGCCACAGGAGATAGGTAGCATGAGAAGGAACCACCACAATTCCCGACAGGTTGTCCCTCACAAATTCACGCACATACTGCTTATTGTCTGCCAGATACCTTCTGAGTTCTTCCAGCCATGCTTCTCCTTTTTCAAAGGCTGCTACTGCCGCACAGACCGCGAAGCTGTTCGGCTCAGCCACCTCATCTGTATTTA